>JAMBLK010000042.1 GCA_023336855.1 Actinomycetes bacterium | reverse complement strand
GTCAGTCCTCTAGATGCGGAGTCAGGGTGCCGTTCCCCTGGTCCAGATAAGCACGGATCCTCGATGCGCGCTTCGGACCGACACCATCGATCGCATCGAGTTCCTCTGTCGTTGCGGAGCGCAGCCGCTGATAGGTCCCGAACCGTTTCTGGATTCGATTTCGCACCGAGTCGGGGATGCGCGGAACCGCCGCCAGTGCTCGAACACCACGGGGGCTCACCTCGGCGTCGAGGGGGGTGAGACCGATCAGATCACCGACTTTTGCCGTGTGATAGAGATCCTCAGTCGATATCTCACCGAGTCTTGCAACAACTGAAGAGCCTCGACGCGGCTTGCGCGGTTGGTAGTCGGCGTTCACCAGATCGACGAGAGCGGGAACTCCCTCGGCGACGTCGGTCGCTTGGAGACGCACCAGAGGAGCTTCGTCCCCTAGTTCGACTGCTACGAGTTCAAGTTCCTCCACGTGGCGAAGAACGAGAGCCGCTCGCTGAATGACCTTCACGGCGTCCCGCATCGTGACGATGTCGTCGATCTCGTAGAGCGAGAGACGTTCCACTGCATCGTCCAAACGAGCTCGCAACCGTTCGAGTGACTGGAGCCGTTGGTTGGCCTCAGCGAATAACGCTGTCGGGGCCTGAAGGGCGAATCGCTGTTCTCCAACGTACAAGACCGCGAGATCTCGGCCCTCCTCGCTTACCGCGAGAACCGGTCGGCCCGTCTGCGACGCGAGCCGATCCGCTGTCCGAAATCGCGTCCCGGTCTCATCGGTTGGGATCCTCGGATCGGGGATGAAGTGCACGTTGGCTCGAGAAATCGTCTTCGTTACGTCATCGATCACGATCCCGCCGTCCATCTTCGCGAGTTCTGCGATCCGTTGCGCTGTGATCGGCACGTCAACAAACCGGAATCCGCCGGTGCACAGGTCATCGATCTCAGCACTCGACGCAAGCACCATCAGCATGCCGGTCCCCTGCTGAAAGACCAGCTCCACGCCGTCCCTCAGCGTCGAGCCGGGGGCGAACCGACGAAGCACATCGAGCGGTGGCGGCGGTTTCGGTGTCATCCATGTCGCAGCGTAGTCCAACCATCCACCGGTCGGAGCCGATCACGGAACGACGTGATTCTCGTATGGGATCGCCCGTAGCTCTGACCGAGCGTCCTCGCTCGGCGGATACAACCCCAACTCACCGAGGATGTCGTCGAGTCTCTGGTGGTCGGTGGCTTCGACAACCTGCCCGATGCCGAGCCTGCGGCTCTCTGTTCGACGACGGTCTGCCTGTTCGACCCTTCGCACCTCCCCGGTCAGACCCACCTCGCCCCATGCTGCAACCGACCCGAGAGGCACCCCGGCAACGGCCGAAGCGATGGCGAGGGCTGTTGGCAGATCGGCGGCAGGTTCACTGATCGAGAGCCCGCCCATCACCGATACGTAGACCTCGAGTCCTCCCATCTTGAACCCGCCGTGTCGCTCGAGCGCGGCGAGTATCTGATGAACTCGCGACGTTGGCAGCCCCTTCACGCTTCGCCGGGGCTGAGCAGACCGGGTAGAAACTGTGAGGGCTTGGATCTCAACGATCAGAGAGCGGCGTCCGTCAAGTGCCGGGAACAGAACACTGCCGGCCGATGTGCCGTCGCGATCGCCCGACAGAACGGCGCTCGGATCGCTCATCGGTTCGAGGCCCCGGCCCGTCATCTCGAACACACCGATCTCGTTCACCGAGCCGAAGCGATTCTTCATGCCCCGTAGGAAACGCAGATTGCGGTGTGGGTCTCCATCCAGCGAAAGCACGACATCGACCATGTGCTCAAGGCTCTTCGGACCGGCAAGCGTGCCGTCCTTTGTGATGTGTCCGATGAGTAGTACCGCCACGTCCGCCTCTTTCGCCGCAGAGATCAACGTGGCTGCCGAATCACGGATCGCCGCCATGCTCCCGGTACTGCTCTCCCCTGTAACACCGGTCACGGTCTGGATCGAATCGATCACTACAAGTGGATACACGCCGGATCGGATGAGGTCGGAGAGGTACCCAACGTCAGATTCCGTGGTGATCAGAAGATCGTCCGACATGGATCCAATCCGCTGTGCCCTCAAACCCACCTGCGGTCGCGACTCTTCGCCGGTGGCGATGAGCACACTGACACCGGTCTCCGCGAGCGCCGATCCGATCTCCAATACGAGCGTGGACTTCCCAACACCCGGCGCACCACCGAGCAACGCCACCGAACCCGGGACGACACCACCGCCCATCACGCGATCGAACTCGTCGATTCCGGTGCGATGACGGTCGACACGATCACCCACGATGTTCGCAACAGGTGTCGGCGTGCCGACCCTGCGATCGTCGGCGTCCGCTTCGAGGAGCGTGCCCGAGCCGCGACATTGCGGACAGAATCCCATCCAACGGCTGGTGCGGTATGAGCAGGTGGTGCATCGATAATCGGCCATGACCCGCACCGTAGGAAACGGGAGTGACAGAAATGCTCGCTGCGCTCGCGGTAGTCGGTAGTCGGTAGTCGGTAGTCGGTAGTCGGCGAAGACCCTGCTCATCCCCATGCCGACAACAGACAACAAAGATCAGTCCAGGAGCGCCGAGAACACGCCCGTCGTGTCTGGCTGTCCGCTGTTTGCTGTTATCTGTTTGCTGTTTGCTGTTTGCTGTTTTCTGTCAGCTTCGCTGGCGGCGAATTGCCCAGTAGACAATCATCCCGACGACAGCAACGAGGAACAACGCCCCGACGACATTCCCGAAGCTCCACGGCTCAGCTACACGAACCAACGCAATAGACGACATTCGTGCCACAATACCTGGACACGCCCCCCTTGGAAGACTGCATACGGATGGACCAGGACAAACCTGACTTCGACGATCTCTTCGAGCCCTTCGAACTCGGAGAGACCCCACCAGAACCGGAGACGACGCGCCGCCGTCCTCCTCCGCCGCCACCACCACCGGAAGTCCCAACGGAACCGGTACACACGCATGCCGTCAACCCGGACGTGCCGACAATTCCCTGCCCGTCATGCGGATCGAAGAACCCGGATTTCAATCGCCACTGCGAACAATGTGGAGCCCGGTTGAGTCAGGATCCGCTCCCTGTGGCTCCGGCTCCGAGCCTTCGGACATCGCCCGGTGGACGCGCTCTTGGCGTTCTCGGTGCTGTGGTTCTCCTCGTGGCACTCGCAGCGCTGATCTTCAACGTCTTCCGTGGAGGAGAGGAAGTAGCGGAGAGTTCCACGACCACTTCGTCGGTAACGACGATCCCTGTTGCCGCAGTCGAGTTGTTCCCCGCCTCGGTTGATGCGAGTTCGTTCCTCAACGGACACGACCCGGAGCACCTCATCGATGGCGATTCGGACACCGACTGGAACGACGACAGTTCGAGGGGTGTCGATGCGTGGCTCCGATTCTCCTTCTCCCGGCCGGTGCGGATCACCGAGATCGAACTCCAGAACCTTCTGGACGACGACCGGTTCAAGAAGAACTACAAGATCCAGGGCTACTTGATCACGACCGACGACCTGACGATCGAGATCTCCGGACGACTCTCCAACACAAATGACCCGCAACGAGTGCCGATCGCGAGTATCGGAACGACCGAACTCACGATCGCGATCAAGAGCACCTACCCGGCAGAGCCTGCCGGCGACCGCCCTCCGTTCAACGAACTAGCGCTCCAATCGGTGAGGTTCTTCGGCAGCGACGGCTGAGCGAGAGCTTCCATCTGCCAGCTACGAGCTGCCAGCCCCGAAGCTCCTCCCCTCGGTCAATTGAGCGCTCGCTCGTGTCCTTCCCTGCGATACCAGAGAAGGAGACGCGCCGCACGCAGCAAGAGGCAGGCATCCACGGCGGCGCGGCCGTCGCTCTTGCTGGTAGCCGGAAGCTGGTAGCTGGCAGCTCCGCTCTCAGACCGCTTCGCCCTTTCGGTATCTCAGGCCATCTGCTGCCGGCATCCTCAGACGCTGGGTGGCGAGTGAGAGGACCAGCAAGGTCACGATGTACGGCAATGCAGCGATCACCTGTGTCGCCACCGTGTCGGTCGCCATGTACCAGGCGAGGAAGAACGCCGCAGCGACACCCTGAACGATCGCTCCCGTCGTCTTCTTCTTGTAGATCGACCACGCGGTCAGGAGCGCCAGTGCGATCGCTGCCACAAGAAGCAGCGCGTGGACGGCGGTCCCCTGGCGAAGGCTCAGTGCATCGGCGTAGCCGAACACCGATGCACCCGCAGCGACTCCGAACGGGTACCAGTTCCCGAAGATGAGCGACGCCAGGCCGATGTAGCCTCGACCAGCCGTCATCCCCTCGCGATAGATCCCGGCCTGGACGACGACGAGGTAGGCACCGCCGAGACCGGCAAGTCCACCTGAGATCACGACGCCGTAGTACTTCATCTTCAGCACCGAGACACCGAGCGATTCGGCGGCATACGGGTTCTCACCGCATGAACGCAGACGCAATCCCCATGCGGTGCGCCACAGCACCCACCACGTCAGAGGGACAATGAGGAGGGCTAGCAGGGTCAGCCATGACATTCTCGTGGTGAAGCCGGCCAGGAGACCTGCCACATCCGAGATGAAGAAGATCGCTTGATCTTCGATCCAGTTGAAGGCATCGGACAACAGAGGGACGTCGAACGTCCCGATCGGTGACTGAATCCTCGGAGACTGGGTGGCCCCACCGCCGGACTCTGGGCTGTACGTGACGACCGACAGATAGCGCATCGATCCTGCAGCCAGGATGTTGATCGCTACACCGGAAACGATGTGATCAACGGCGAATGTGACGGTAGCGATCGCGTGGATGAGGCCGAATATCGCACCACCCAGGACCCCGAACAGCACGCCGTACCATGGGCCGAACGACCAACCGGCCCAGGCACCGAACCAGGTGCCGGCGATCATCATTCCTTCAAGACCGATGTTGACGACGCCGGAACGCTCGGAGAACAGACCACCGAGACCGGCGAGCATGATCGGAATCGCAAGGCGAATTGCAGCCGCCCACGTTCCCGACGAGGTCAGCTCGGTTGTACCGCTGATCGCCTGAACGACCGAGAGCAGCAGCAAGCCGGCCAGAGCGAGTGCGGTATACCGGAGAGCGCGGGACTTGAGCAGCGATGGCTTCGCGTCGACATCGGGCTCGTATTCGGCAGAGTCGGGCATCCGGGTGTTGGAGTCGTCGAGGCGACCGGTCATGCTGTCACCTCCTCTGATGTATCAACTGATCGTGTCGCCTCCGCTGCGGCCTTGATCTCTCGCTTCTCGATCATTCGATTCACGACCTCATAGGCGATAACCACGGCAAGGACGACGACGCCCTGCATGATCTGGACGACCTCTTTCGGTGTGTCCTCTAAGTCGAGAATCAGCGCCGAACGTTCCATGAACCCGAACAGCAATGCACCCAGTGCCATACCAACCGCACTGTTACGGCCGAGCAGCGCCACGGCGATGCCGGTGAAACCGAGACCTCTCGGGAAGTCCTGGGTATAGGAGTGCAGGCTGCCGAACATCGTCGACAGACCAACCAAACCCGCGACACCTCCGGAGATGAGCATCGTCACGAGGACCATCTTCTTCGGAGCGACACCAGCCATGCGAGCCGCCCCCGGGTTCATGCCGGACGCCCGGAGTTCGAAACCGAACCTAGTGCGCTTAACGAGCATGTAGTAGAAGATGCCAACGCCGATCGCAACGAAGAAGAAGCCGTGGAGGGCGATTCCTCGTGGCTCCGAGAAACCGAACATTGTGAAGATCCAATTCAAGTCGGGGATCTGCCCGGACTCGGGGAAGACCGGCGTTCGAAGATTGAGTGAAGTCGGGTCGTCCCGGAACCAGTTGAGCAGGAAGTACGCGATCACGCTGAAGGCGATGAAGTTCAACATGATCGTTGAAATCACCTCGTGTACACCACGAGTGACCTTCAGGAAACCGGCGATACCGGACCACAGAGCCCCGACGAAGACTGCGACCAGGATGATGATCGTGATGTGGAGCGGCGACCACAATCCGATGTTGCCACCGACCCAACCGGCGAACAGCGCCGCGAGCAGGTACTGGCCTTCGACACCGATGTTGAACAACCCCATCTGGAAGCCGATCGCCACGGCGATGGCCGCTATGTACAACGGGATCGCTCGGTTGATCATTGATGCGATCGAAGTCGGCGTCGTCCCGAAACTCCACATCGAGGCGAAGGCATCGAACGGGTTTCGGCCGACAACCCAGAGCGCGATCGCCGCGATGATCAGAGCGAATATGAGTGCAGCAGCCGGCGCCAACAGAGAGAGGAGCATCTTCCTGATATTCACGATGCCGCCTCCACTTCCACGCCGGTCATGTACGATCCCAACTCCTCCGGAGTGACCGCGTGCGGATCCAAATCCGCAACGATCCGCCCGCTGAAGATGACGAGGAGTCGATCCGAGAGTCCGATCAACTCCTCGAGGTCTGCGCTGATCAGCAACACTGCGAGCCCTTCTTTCCTGGCATCACGCAGCTCGTCCCAGACTGCAGCTTGAGCCCCGACGTCGATCCCCCGGGTGGGGTGTGCGGCGATGAGCACATTCGGCTCGGCGATCATCTCCTTGCCGACGATCAGCTTCTGCTGGTTCCCTCCCGAGAGAGCGATCGCGGCGACATCAGGCCCAGGAGTCTTCACACCGAATCGGTCGATGATCGCGACGGTGCGGTCCCGCGCGCCTTTCCTGTCGATCCACGGCCCCTTGGCGAACGGCTTGACCGTCTGGTGCCCGAGCATCGCATTTTCCCAGAGCGGAGATTGGAGAAGGAGCCCCTGCCGATGTCGGTCGGCCGGGATGATTCCGATCCCATCTTCACGGCGGCGTTTCGTTGACCAGTCAACGATGTCTTCACCCTTGAAATGCACACTTCCGCTCGAAACGGACAGGATCCCCATGATCGCGTCGATCAGTTCCGCCTGGCCGTTGCCCTCGACGCCGGCGATACCGACGATCTCTCCCCTGTGAATGTCGAAGGAGACGTCATCGAGGAGGGGCCGTCCTTCGTCCGAGAGTGCTTCGAGTCCGCGAATCGAGAGTTCGACGATATCGGTGACCGTCGACTCTGTCGTCTCGGGTGTCGGAAGCTCCGATCCGACCATCAATTCAGCAAGTTGCTTGGCGTCAACGTCATCCGGGTCGACCGTTGCGACGGTGCGTCCTCCGCGCATCACGGTGATCGAGTCGGCGATCTCCAACACCTCATCGAGATGGTGGGAGATGAAGATGACGGTCTCGCCCTCTTCCTTCAATTCCCGAAGGCTGACGAACAGCTCGTCGACCTCTTGGGGCACGAGAACCGCGGTCGGCTCATCGAGGATGAGGATCTTCGCACCGCGATAGAGGACCTTGACGATCTCCGTGCGTTGCCGGGCGCCGACCGTGAGCGACTCGACCAGAGCGTCCGGGTCGATGTCCATACCGTACTTCGCACCGATCTCGTTGATCTGACTCCGCCCGCTGGCAAAGTCCAGCTGGATGCCCTTCGTGGGCTCGGAACCCAGAACGATGTTCTCGAGCACCGTGAGGTTGTCGGCAAGCATGAAGTGCTGGTGCACCATCCCGATTCCCTCGTCGATGGCCTCTTTCGGTGACTTGAAGTGCATCTCTTCGCCACGAACTCTGATCGTCCCGTCGTCGGGGGCCTGCATCCCGTAGATGATCTTCATGAGTGTGGACTTGCCTGCACCGTTCTCGCCAACGATGGCGTGGATCTCTCCCGCGCGAACGGCCAGATTGACGTCCTCGTTGGCAATGACACCGGGGAACGTCTTCGTGATGCCTGTCAATTCGACAGCTAGCGCTTCATCTGCCACCGGTCTGCTCCTCGCCTCCGCGATCATGCTCTCAACGCAACGGGCCCGAGGCTAGCGCCTCGGGCCCGAGCATATCCAATTGGTTGGGGGGATCAGCCGACTGTCTCCGGAACAACGATGTCACCGGCGATGATCTTCACCCGGAGTTCCTCGATCTGGTCCACGATGTCATCGATGAATCCGCCGGATGTGGAGTAGCCCACACCGTCCGCACCAAGGTCGAAGACGTTGACGCCGGACTGCTGTCCGCTCTCAACGAAGTTCGTGATCGTCTTGTAGACGGCCACGTCGACGCGCTTGAGCATCGAGGTCAGGATGTAATCCTTGACCGCGTCGCCTGCGGTGTTGTACTGGTCGGAGTCGACGCCGATCGCCCACACCTTCGAGCCACCGGTCTCGGAGACTTCCTTGGCCGCCTCGAAGAGGCCACCACCGGAACCGCCTGCCGCGTGGTACACGACGTCCGCGCCCTGCTCGTACATGGCGAGTCCGGCTTCCTTACCCTTGGCAGGATCACCGAAGCCGGAGAAGTCCGGCGGCTCGGTGAGGTACTGCACCAGGACCTCGATGTCCGGGTTGATCTGTTCGGCACCGAACGCAAAGCCGGCCTCGAACTTGTTGATAAGCGAGATGTTGACGCCACCGATGAACCCGACGATGCCGGTCTCAGACTTCAGAGCCGCCGCGGCACCGACGAGGGCGGAACCCTCATGCTCGGCGAACACGAGCGACGCAACGTTCGGCTCTTCAACGACGGAGTCGATGAGGCCGAAAGACGTCTCGGGGAAGTCGGGAGCGGTGGCTGCGATGCTGTCTGCGAATGCGAAACCGATAGCGAAGACGAGATCGAAACCGCTCTCAGCGAGCAGGCGAAGGTTCTCTTCACGGTTCTCTCCACCAGCGGTCGGCTCGAGCTCCTGCGTCTCGATGCCGTAGTCAGTGACGGCCCTGTCGAGACCGGCAGCGGCGGAGTCGTTGAACGACTGGTCGCCACGTCCACCGATGTCATAGGCCATGCCGACCTTGATGCCTTCGCCGGCCATGGCGCCTGCAGTGGTCGTTGTCTCTTCAGTGGCAGCCGTGGTGGCGGTCTCGTCGCCGCCGGCAGTCGTTGTCGTCGTGTCGTCGCTATCGCTGCTGCATGCGGCAACGATGAGCGCAAATGCCAGGAGCAGTACGAACAGTGCTCCGCGCTTCTTCAATCCGTTCATGGATCGAACCCTTTCTGTTGGTTGAAACTGTCGCGCACCTACCCACGGGCGCGACCCCTGTAAGTGTAGGGCTTTCTGAGGTATGAAGTACCAGCAGACAGCAGAAGTAGATCAGTAGACCAGTAGATCAGTAGATCAGTAGATCAGTGTGACTCGGTACTCAGTACTGAGCGCTCCGCGCTCAGTGCTCGGTGTCTGCCAGCTCTACCGGGGGCTGGTCGGGGGTCTCGATCGACACGAACGAGAGGCTATCTTCGTCCTCTTCGTCGATGTCGACGAGGATCGTTGAGCCGGCGGGGAACTCACGTTGCAGCACCCGCTCGGAGAGCGGATCCTCGAGGAGACGCTGGATGGCCCGACGGAGCGGACGTGCACCGAGTTGCGGGTCATACCCCTTCTCGGCGAGACGGGTCTTCGCCGCATCGGAGAGCGCCAGATCAACCGCCTGCGACTCGAGTTGAGTACGCACCCGGGCGACGAGCAGGTCGACGATCGTCTTGACCTCGTCTCTGGTCAGCTCGTGGAAGACGATCACCTCGTCGATCCGGTTCAGGAACTCGGGGCGGAAGTGCTTCTTGAGCGAGTCGACGACCTTCTCACGCATCTTGTCGTAGTTGACGTGGGCATCGGCGACCGCGAATCCAATCGCCGATTTGCGCAACTCGGCCGTACCAAGGTTCGACGTCATGATGATCACGGTGTTCTTGAAGTCGACGGTGCGTCCCTGCGAGTCCGTGAGATGGCCATCTTCGAGAATCTGGAGCAAGATGTTGAAAACGTCGGCGTGGGCCTTCTCAATCTCGTCGAAGAGCACCACGGAGAACGGTTTCCGACGCACGGCCTCGGTCAGCTGACCGCCTTCGTCGTATCCGACATACCCGGGGGGTGAACCGACGAGACGGCTCACAGCGTGCTTCTCCATGTACTCGGACATGTCGATCTGGATCAAGGCATCTTCGTCACCGAATAGGAAGTCGGTGAGCGCCTTGGCAGACTCGGTCTTGCCAACGCCGGACGGCCCAAGGAAGATGAACGAACCCGCGGGACGCTTCGGGTCTTTGAGACCTGCCCGGGTTCGGCGAATCGCCTTCGAGACGGCCTGGATCGCGTCGTGCTGTCCGATGATTCGCTTGTGGAGTTCGTCCTCCATGCGCAGCAGCCGCTCGGTCTCCTCTTCGGTGAGTCTGTGCACGGGGATACCCGTCCACTGCGCGAGCACTTCTGCGATCAGCTCATCATCGATGATCGCCGAGTAGTCCTCACCAACGGAGGTCCCCTGGGCTTCGAGCTCGGATCGTTCGTCCAAGAGCGTGCGTTCCTGGTCACGAAGCTTCACTGCCCGCTCATACTGCTGTGCGTAGACGGCATCACGCTTATCGCTTCGCAACTTCGCGAGCTGCTCGTCGATGTCCCGGACGTCGACCGGGAGGTCTTTGCGCTTCAGGCGCATGCGGCTGCCGGCCTCGTCGATGAGGTCGATCGCCTTGTCCGGCAAGAAACGGTCGGCGATGTATCGGTCGGCGAGATTCGCCGCGTTCACAAGAGCCTGGTCGGTATATCGCACGCGATGGTGGTCTTCGTACGAGTCCCGGAGGCCTTCGAGAATCTTGATCGTGTCGGCGATCGTCGGCTCCTCGACTTTGACCGGTTGGAACCGTCGTTCGAGAGCGGAGTCCTTCTCGAGATACTTCCGATACTCCTCGAGCGTTGTCGCCCCGATCGTCTGGAGTTCACCGCGCGCGAGCATCGGCTTGAGGATGCTCGCTGCGTCGATCGCTCCTTCGGCGGCACCTGCACCGACAAGCGTGTGGATCTCGTCGATGAACAAGATGATGTCGCCCCGCGTCCGGATCTCTTTCAGAACCTTCTTCAAGCGTTCCTCGAAGTCACCCCGGTAGCGTGAGCCGGCGACGAGCGCACCCAGGTCGAGGGTGTAGAGATGCTTGTCGGTGAGCGTGTCGGGCACGTTGCCGTCGACGATCCGCTGGGCGAGTCCCTCAACGATGGCCGTCTTGCCGACCCCGGGTTCGCCGATGAGGACCGGATTGTTCTTCGTTCTCCTTGAGAGCACCTGCATAACACGTTCGATCTCTGTCGATCTCCCGATCACCGGGTCGAGCTTGCGCTCCCGCGCGAGTTGCGTCATGTTGCGGCCGAACTGGTCCAGCACCGTCGAACCACTGCTCGAGGCGCCCGTTTCGGCCCGTCCACTCCCGCCCGGGTGACGGGATGGCGTCGACTCCTCACCCTGAACTCCGGAGAGAAGCTGTATAACCGTCTGGCGTACCTTGGGGAGATCCGCGCCGAGTTGCTGGAGCACCTGGGCGGCGACGCCTTCACCTTCGCGAATCAGACCGAGGAGGATGTGCTCGGTGCCGATGTAGTTGTGACCGAGTTGGAGGGCTTCGCGAAGCGATAGCTCGAGAACCTTCTTTGCCCGCGGTGTGAACGGAATGTGTCCGCTTGGCGCCTGCGAGCCCTGGCCGATGATCTCGACGACCTGGCTGCGGACGGATTCGAGGCTGATCCCCATGCTTTCGAGGGCACGGGCAGCAACACCCTCGCCTTCGTGGATGAGGCCGAGAAGGATGTGTTCAGTGCCGATGTAGTTGTGGTTGAGGAGCCGCGCCTCTTCCTGTGCGAGGACGACGACCCTCCGGGCTCTGTCAGTAAACCGTTCAAACAAAGCAATACCTCATGATCTGACGATGGCGCCGGGTTTCCCGAGCGCCTTGCCGAGTATAGGACGGGGTGCCCATTAGATCCGGGAAGTTCCTTGGGTGAATCTCGCTCATGGTTCGGTAAACGCCGGGGCTACCATCCCGATTCCCGAAGGCGTGGAGACCCGTGGATCGCCCAATCCTGAACGACCTCGTACCCGTTCCCCGAGTGTGGGAACGAATGGCTGCCGTCGAGCAGCGTCTGCTCGAGGTGAGCAAATCTGACGATGTCTTCCTCACCGATATCGCACAGCACCTTCTCCGCGCCGGAGGAAAGCGCTATCGGCCGCTCCTCGCTCAAGTAGCAGGCGAACTCGGCCCCAGTGACGGTGACGGACCCGTCGAAGCCGGCGTGTCTGTTGAGTTGGTCCACGTCGGATCCCTCTATCACGACGACGTGATCGACGAAGCCGACGCCCGTCGCGGCAAGGTCTCGGTCAATGAGAATTGGTCGAACACGATCGCAATTCTCGCCGGCGACTTCCTCCTCGCACGGGCTTCTGAAGTGGCAGCCCCACTCGGCGAAGAAGCCGTGTCTTTGATCGCCCGTACGTACGCCCGCCTCTGTGAAGGGCAAGTTGCGGAGTTGAGGTTCTCTACCGGACTCGACCACGGACCCGACGGATACTTCCAGGTGATCGGCGGCAAGACCGCAAGTTTGATTCGCACGTCGGCCCGTCTCGGAGCGATCACGGCAGGCGCCACCACCGACGATGTGGAGGCGATATCAGACTGGGCGTGGGAGATGGGTCTCGTCTTCCAGATGACGGACGACGTTCTCGACCTCATCGCCGACGAAGCATTCCTCGGCAAACCGTCCGGATCCGATATCGGCGAGGGCGTCTACACACTTCCGGTGCTGTACGCGGCAGACGGCCCCGACGGTGCAGAGATTCGCGACCTGCTCGCCGATACTGCCCCAACCGACCGTGCCGTGATCGATCGCGTCATCGAAGTCACGGTTGCAGGCGGCTACGTGGACCGGGTCACCGAAGAAGCCATAGCTCGAATGGCTCGTGCCGAGCAGGCTTCGGACCGTATTGGCAGTGCAACGCTGACACCCATCCTCCGCAGCCTCGACTCCTACATCCTCGACCGGGTCGAGATAGCGCGAACCTCCGTAGGCGGGTAGCTGAGTTTCCAGCTGCCAGCTGCCAGCAAGAGACCGAGTAGATCAGTAGATCAGTAGATCGGTAGATCAGTAGATCAGGCAGAGCCTTCACCGGATACCGACAACCGGATACCGGATACCGACTACCGACTACCGACTACCGGCGGCGAAGCCGCCTCAGGTCTCATCGTTGGGAACAGGATCACTTCTCTGATGTGTTTCCGGTCGGTGAGGAGCATCACGAATCGGTCGACGCCGATTCCGAGACCGCCCGTGGGCGGCAATCCGTATTCGAGGGCACGGATGTAGTCCTCGTCGATCACATGGGCCTCTTCGTCACCGGCTGCCCGCGCTGCGGCTTGAGTCTCGAATCGCTCTCGTTGATCGAACGGGTCGTTCAGCTCCGAGAATGCGTTCGCGTACTCCGAACCGGCGATGACCAACTCGAACCGTTCCGTAAGGCGGGGATCCTCACGATGCAGCCGTGAGAGCGGTGAGACCTCCTTGGGGTAGTCCGTCACGAATGTCGGTTCCCAGATCGTCGACTCTGCTGCAACCTCATAGATCTCGAAGATCACGCGACCCGCTCCCCACGTTGGGTCGGCTTCGACCCCGTGGCGACGGGCGAGATCACGCAAACGGTCGATTGAAGTGTCGAGAGATATGTCCTCGTCGATGACTTCAGCGACCAGATCCACGAGCCTCACCCGACGGAACGGAGGCGTGAGATCGAGCATGCGGCCCTGGTAGGTGAGCGTCCGCGTACCGACAGCAGACTCAGCGACAGCGGCGAGGATCTCTTCGATCAACTCCATGATGTCGCCGTAATCGGCGAAGGCTTGATACGCCTCGAGCATGGTGAATTCGGGATTGTGAGTGGCGTCAACACCTTCGTTGCGAAAGATCCTGCCGATCTCGAAGACGCGTTCGATGCCGCCGACAACCAGTCGCTTCAGGAACAGCTCGGTCGCTATACGAAGCGAGAGGTCGAGATCGAGCGCGTTGTGGTGCGTCTCGAACGGCCGTGCCGATGCCCCCGTTGCCTGAGCGAGGAGCACCGGGGTCTCGACCTCGATGAACCCGCGCTCGTCGAACTGATGTCGCAACTCCGATATCACTTTCGCCCGGGTCAGTGCCGTCTTGCGGGACTCCTCATTCACCATCAAGTCGACGTAGCGCTGCCGCGACCTTGCCTCGACGTCCTTCAGTCCATGCCACTTGTCGGGAAGCGGGCGCAGCGCCTTGGACAACAGCACGAATGACGAGATGCGGACGCTGAGTTCGCCCTTCTTCGTAACCATGACCTCTCCGGTCGCGCCGATCCAGTCCCCGGAGTCGAGGTCGAGAAACCTCGCGAAGTCTTCATCGCCCAGAACCGCCTTGCTCACGAAGAGTTGGAGCCGACCGGAGACGTCCTGGAGTACGCCGAAAGCAAGTCGGCCCATGTCGCGCACATTCATGAGCCGACCGGCAACCGTGACATCGATACCAGTCTCGGACCCGGGTTCGAGATCCTCGAACTGCTTGTGGAGATCACCGGCAAGGTCGCTGCGGTCGAACCGGTACGGGTAGCCACCCGTTCGAAGCGCTTCCCGATGCTTCGCTATCCGAGCAGCAACCAGCGAATCACTCTGGGCGATCGGATCACTCTGCGTTTCGTCGGTCATTGGTCTTCCTGGTTTCGGTCGAAGATGATGCGCAACCCTTCGAGCGTCAGATACTCGTCGACGGTCTCAACGTTGCTGCAATGGGGCACGATGGTAGGAGCAAGACCGCCCGTCGCCACCACGGTGGCGTCGGCGCCGACTTCGTCGACGAGGCGTCCGATGATCCCGTCGACAAGGCCGGCATGTCCGTAGAGGGCTCCGCTCTGGATCGCCTCGACGGTGCCCTTGCCGATCGGAGACCTCGGTGCCACGAACTCCACGCGCCTGAGTGCGGCGGTTCCTGAAATCAAGGCTCCGGTAGAGATCTCGAGGCCCGGGGCAATGACGCCGCCGATGTAGGCGCCGTCGGCACCGACGACATCGAAGTTGGTGGATGTCCCGAAGTCCACGACGATGGCCGGACTCCCGTACCGCTCCCGGGCGGCAACAGCGTTGACGACCCGGTCGGCCCCGACCTCTCTGGGATTATCGATGAGGATCGACATGCCCGTCCGGACTCCAGGGCCGACGACCAGAACCGGGCCGTGAGAAAGTGCCGGTGCGACACAACGCATCGTGGCGGTCACCGACGGCACGACGCTCGAAACGGCAATGCCACCGATGTCGCTTGGCGTGAACCCGTCGAGAGCAAGAACGCCGAGCAGTTCCCACCGCATCTCGTCGGTCGTCTGCTCCTTCGTTGAGAACCGCCAGTGACCGACGAGTTCATCGTTCCGGAACAATCCAACAGCGATCTGGGTATTCCCCACGTCGATAGCGAGCAGCATCAGGCCTCCCGGTAGAGGATCGAAGGTTCGTCGAGACGGATACCAACGTCGGGGACCCACCCACCGTCGACCCGGTCGATATGTACGTTGTCGAGCAGGCGCGTTCTTCCGACCCGTGCGGCGACGGAGAGGAACGCCGGTCGGTTGAGGCCGGCAAGTGGCGATGCCGTGTCCTGATCCACGAATGTCGCGTAGTCGAGGTTGATGCCCGGCTCGTCGTTCACGGGTTCGGCAGCGATTCGCTCGAGTTCCTCGCCGGACCGCTCGCCTACCAGGACCGCGTCGGCGACGGCAAGGATTCCACGGCTGATGGATCGAGCCGCCTCACGTTCGGCCGGATCGAGATAGATGTTGCGAGAGGACAGAGCAAGACCGTCCTGTTCACGCACGATCGGAGCTCCGATGATCGCGGTTGGGAACGACAGGTCTGTCGTCATGCGGCGGACCGTGACGAGTTGCTGAGCATCCTTCCTCCCGAAGTACGCGCGATCGGGAGTGATACCGGCAAAGAGCTTTGCGACAACGGTCGCTACTCCGTCGAAGTGGCCCGGACGCATCCCTCCTTCCATCCCTTCGGTGACAGATGCGACCGAGACGGTCGTAAGCGGCTCGTCCGGATACATCTCTGACAGTTGCGGAGCGAACAGCACATCGGTACCAGCCACCTCGACCATCTCGGCATCGCGGTCGAGGTCGCGGGGGTATGACTCGAGATCCTCGGTCGGCGCGAACTGGAGGGGGTTGACGAAGAGACTGACGGTAACCGTGTCGCACTCACGCCGGGCCGCCTCGACAAGGCTGATGTGCCCTTCATGAAAGTATCCCATCGTCGGTACGAGGCCGACACAGCCCGAGCCCAGCGCCCTGGCGTCCACGAAGGTGTCAACCGTTCTCATTCCTCGCCTTCCCTGATGAATGAATCGGCGACGACCATCGTCGCAGCCACCATCGACTCGAATGCCTCAGCGAGATCCGGAGCCGTTTCCCGTACCGCCTCGATCTGTGCCGCCACCGTTGTCGTATCGCCGCGGACGATCGGTCCGGTGAGCGACGTCTCCGGGCCGGACTCGAAGGCGTTGGCGACGATCGCCTCGACGAGCGGACGCGCGGCGTCGAAGGGCACGCTCTTCGCTTCGAAGAGTCGCTCAGCAATGGCAAGAGCCGCGATCGGGAAGTTGGCGGCGGCAGCGGCGGCAGCGTGGTAGGCCGTCCGGTCGTCATCTCGGAGGTCGAAAGCGTGGAGACCGATGGTTCCGGCAAGGTCATAGAGAGTCGACCTCAGTGGCTCATCTGCCGTCACAGCCACCCAGGCGCCGGCAAGCCTCCGGGCTCCCAGTTCCGGTGTCGGCATGGTCTGGAGCGGATGGAAGGATCCGATGGCGACGCCGTGGTCGCCGAAGGAACTCAAGGCCGAAACCGGCGTCGCCCCGGAGAGGTGGATTGCACTCGCTGCAGCATTTCTCGCGACGGGAGCGATCTCGCCGGCGACCTCTTCGATGGCATCGTCGGTGACCGCGATGACGACGAGTTCGACCGGCGGTACCGGCTCGCCAATCGAGAGTGGGACGGCGTCAAAACGTCGAGCCACAACGTTCGCTTGCTCGATGTCACGGGCAACAACGGCAGCCACTTCGTGGCCGGCACCGTTCGCTGCGATGGCGATGGATTGGCCCGCTCGTCCGGGGCCGACAAGGGCGATGCGCATATGGCTCCGATCCTCCCGGTATCGGTCCGCCCCCGCCGAGGGGCTGTGTGGGTTAGAAGGTAG
>JAMBLK010000041.1 GCA_023336855.1 Actinomycetes bacterium | reverse complement strand
TGGCAGAACTTCTACAGCTTCGTCTGTTGTGACAATCACGCCACGTACAAGAACGCGGTCCGCACGGGAGAGTTCACCGTCTCATATCCGACCCCGGACCAGATCGTCGAGACGAGCCTCACCGGCGCGCCACAGTCGGAGGACGACACCAAACCCAGCCTGGGCGCCGTGCCCAGAGTCCCCGCCACAGTCGTTGATGGTGCCCTGGTTCGTGGAGCGCGAATCCACCTTGAGTGCGAACTCGAACGGACCGTGGACGGAATCGGTGCCAACAACATCATCGTCGGGCGTATCGTCGCGGCGGCCGTCGACGAACGGGCGCTTCGCGGCCTCGACCGTGAGGACGCACATGCGGTCTCCGACGCCCCGATCCTCGCGTACCTCCAACCGAATCGCTTCGCCGTCGTCGACGAGAGCCGCAGTTTCCCGTTCATCTCCGGATGGTCGAGGTAGCTCGTGGCGGCAATAGCCCGTCCCAGTCACGTTCTCGATCACCTGCATCGACACCGTGAAGAACTCGTCGGGTTGTGTGAGCAGCTCGTATCGATCGAGAGTCCGTCTGATGACCCGGGAGCGACCAGGCTCGTACTCGAGCGCCTCATCCCAGAGTTCGATGGGCTCGGCTACCGCTGCCGGCTCTCCCGACCGAACAACTCGGGGGGCTACCTGTACGCTCGCCCCAGGCACTATCCGAAGGGCGCTCGGGTTCAGCTGATCCTCGGCCACGCAGACACCGTCTGGCCGATCGGAACACTCGCGACGCGCCCGTGGACCGTCGACGGCCGAACAGCGCACGGTCCCGGCATCTTCGATATGAAGGCAGGCCTCGTCCAGATCGTGTTCGCACTTCGAGCCATCCGTGATCTCGGGTTCGAGCCACCGGCGACCCCACTCGTGTTCATCAACAGCGACGAGGAGATCGGAAGTCGAGAATCGAAGAGGGCGATCGGACGTCTCAGTCGAATCGCCGCACGAGCATTCGTGTGCGAACCGGGCCTCGGACCGCACGGTTCGCTCAAGACCGCCCGCAAGGGAATCGGTCGATACACCGTGACCGTTCACGGTCGAGCGGCGCACGCCGGTCTCGATCCCGAAGGCGGTGCCAGCGCAATCCTCGAACTCTCCTCCGTCATCCAACAACTTTTCGCCCTCAACGATCGCGAACGGGACATCACCGTCAACGTGGGCACGATCAAGGGCGGAATCCAACCGAACGTCATCGCGCCCCGCAGTCAGGCCGTTGTCGACGTCCGCGTGCTGAACCAGACGGACGCCGACCACGTCGACGAGGCCATCCGAGCAATCGCTCCAGTCACGGACGGCACCACCATCAAGGTGGTCGGCGCCATTGGACGTCCACCGATGGAGAAGACTCCTCGCAACGCCTCGCTCTTCGAGCGTGCCCGCCGGCTCGGCAGAGATCTCGGCATGGATCTCGGCGAAGTCACCGCCGGCGGCGGTTCGGATGGGAACACCACGAGCCAGCACACCGCCACGCTCGACGGACTCGGCGTCATCGGTGACGGCGCGCATGCTCCGAGCGAACACATCGACATCACGAATCTCGTGCCGCGCACGGCGCTCCTCGCCGCGCTTCTGCTGGAGCCGCTTGGCGAACCGAAAAGCGTCGGCTCATGAGCAAGTACTTCTTCTCCTCGCTCACTCGTATCTCCGACCTGGCCGAAGAGGGCTTCGACGTCGAACCCCGGGAGCAGGATGAGTGGGAGACCGGCGACTACGTCGTCGGACAGGTCGTGGGCCGGGCCGGCGAATTCTCTCGAGTTGAGTTGCGCACCGGACGAATGATCGAAGTCGTCGAAGGCGA
>JAMBLK010000040.1 GCA_023336855.1 Actinomycetes bacterium | reverse complement strand
TCACCCTCGAGTTCACGACCGAAATGGATCCGGGACGTGAACGACACGCCGGTGGCGTGGAGAGCTGCACGGCGGAACTCCTCGTAGTCGTTCATTCCCTTGCGCTCCATCAACTCGGTGACGTTCGGGAACAGGTAGAAGGTGGCGTTCGGTACGAACGTGTGGATCCCGTCGATGGCGTTGAGGCCGACGGCGGTTGCATCTCTTCGCGCCTCGAGCGTGTCGAGGATCGCCTGGGGCTCGCTCTGATCACCCTGGAGGCCGGCGAGTGCGCCGTACTGGATGAAGTGATTGGAGCAGGATTCATCGTTGACGTTGATCTTGGCGATCACGTCGACGATCTCCTTCGGTCCGATGCTCGCACCGAGGCGCCAACCGGTCATCGCGAACTTCTTCGAGAACGTGTAGAGGATGACCGTCCGCTCCGCCATGCCCGGCTGCTCGACGAATGACGTGCTCTTCCCGGAGTAGCGCATGTCGAAGTACGCCTCGTCGGCGAGGACGTACAGGTTGTGCTTGCGGACGAGTTCGGCGAGCTTCTCGTGCTCCTCGATCGAGCACTCTGCACCCATCGGGTTCTGGAGGTCGTTGAGGATCAACAGGCGGGTCTTGTCGGTGATGCCCCGCTCGATCGAGTCGAAGTCGAACTCGAAGTTGTCGGTGCCTTCGACGTACCCGTATGGGACGGCGACGCCGCCGTTGAATTCGATCTGCGACTCGTAGATCGGGTAGCCGGGGTTCGGATAGAGAACCTCGTCACCGGGGTTCATCAGGGTCAGGATGAACTTGCCGATCGTGGGCTTCCCGCCGGGCTGCATCACGACGTTGTCGGCCGTGTACTCCGTGTTGTGGGACGCTGAAACGTCCGCGGCGAGTGCTTCGCGCAATTGGGGGATCCCGGCGTTCGGGCAGTAGCCGGTCTTTCCGTCGGCGATCGCCTTCGCTGCACCGTCGACCACAGTCGATGGCGTCGGAAGATTGATGTCTCCGAGGTGGAACGGGTAGACCCGGTTCCCTTCGGCTGCGAATACTGCGGCCTCACCCGACACCGCGAATGCGGTCTCGGTTCCAAGGTTGGCGATCCGGTTGGCAATGCGCATGGGCGGTGACTCCTTGTCAGTTGATATTCGGTTTGGCGACCCGGTCTTCGATTCGTCGGCAGGTGAACCCGTCTTCCGAATCCCCGGTGTGCTCGGCGGCTCTGTCTGCGCCGGGCACACCGGACGATTCCTCCATCTCGACTGAATCTACCTCCGGCAGTCAGTCTCCGTACAAGACCTCGCGGGTCTTGGCGAGCATGTCGCCTGGATCCACGAAGTTCACACGATCCGGAATCTCGTCGAAGAGTGCTCTCGCCTTCTCGTGAAGGTCCGTATGGACCTCGAGGAGGAGCGGGATCTCGAAGGTACGGCAGACATGGAAGATATCCTGATACGTGACCCCTCCCGCCGGCACGCTATCGGCCGGGGCGAAGATCTTGTGGACGTATCCGATCAAGAGGTCGACCCGGTTCTCGTTGTTGATGATCCGGACGTTCATGCCGTGGTTGTCGAACCCGTTCGAGATCGGGATCGTGTCGACGTCGTCACAAACGATGGCGGTCAACAGCGTCGAGTCGGTTCCTGCGAAGTAGCCAACGACTTTCCTTGTCATGTTCAAACCTCCTTACACCACGCCCTGGTCGAGCATCGCGTCTGCCACCTTGAGGAAGCCTGCGATGTTCGCCCCGACCACGTAGTTGTCTGGTGCGTCGTATTCCTCTGCGGTCTCGCGACAGCTGCGGTGGATGTCGGTCATGATTCCGAGCAGCTTCGCGTCGACCTCTTCCCGCGTCCATGATGTGAACCCGGCGTTCTGGGCCATCTCGAGGCCGCTGGTCGCGACACCGCCGGCGTTCGCAGCCTTGCCCGGACCGAACAGCACGCCGCTGTCGATGAGGAGCTGGGTTGCATCCGGCTCGGTCGGCATGTTCGCCCCTTCGGCGACGATCCGAACTCCGTTTGCCACGAGATGCTTTGCGTCCTCGAGATCGAGTTCGTTCTGCGTTGCGCAGGGGAGTGCAACATCGACACCTTCAACTGCCCATGGCCTCTGTCCTGCGTAGTACGTGACACCGAACTGCTCGGCGTACTCGCTGATCCGTCCGCGTCGGACGTTCTTCAGGTCCATGATCCAGGCCAATTTCTCGGCATCGATTCCGTCCGGATCGTGGATGAATCCGCCCGAATCCGACAGCGTCACGGCCTTGCCGCCCAGACGATTTATGTTCTCGACCGCGTACTGAGCAACGTTGCCAGATCCTGATACGAGGATCGTCTTGCCACTGATACTGTCGCTCTTCGCCCGGAACATCTCCTCAGCAAAGTAGACCGTTCCGTAGCCGGTGGACTCGGGCCGAATGAGGCTTCCTCCCCAGCCGATGCCCTTGCCGGTGAGGATGCCGGAGAACTGGTTGGCGATCTTCTTGTACTGACCGAACATGTAGCCGATCTCCCGACCGCCGACACCCATGTCCCCGGCCGGGATGTCCGTCCGAATGCCGATGTGCCGGTAGAGCTCGTTCATGAACGCCTGCGTGAAGCGCATGACCTCGTTGTCGGACTTGCCCTTTGGATCGAAGTCGGAGCCACCTTTGCCACCTCCGAGAGGCAGCGTCGTCAGAGCGTTCTTGAAGGTCTGCTCGAACGCGAGGAATTTGAGGATCCCCAGGTTCACCGTTGGATGGAACCGGAGACCGCCCTTGTACGGGCCGATCGCGCTATTCATCTCCACGCGGAAGCCACGGTTAACGTGCACGGTTCCCGCGTCATCGACCCACGGGACCCGGAAGATGATGATCCGTTCAGCCTCCACCATGCGGTGGGGGATGCGGGCTTCCAGGTACTTCGGCTCTCGTTCGAAGACAGGCCAGACCGACTCGATGACCTCGTGAACGGCCTGATGGAACTCGAACTGGGACGCAGACTTCGAGACCACGTGGTCCATGAACTCCGCCATTGATTGCTGTTGCACCGCTTTCATCCTTTCGTGGTGCGGACCGACGGGCGAAGGATGGCGCTCACATTGTGAGCGCCATCACCGCCTTCTGGACGTGGAGTCGGTTCTCGGCCTGATCGAACACGACGCTCCAACGACCGTCGATGACGGAGTCGGTGACTTCGATATTTCGGTCGGCCGGGAGCGGGTGCATGTAGATGGCGTCTTCGTCTGCCATCTCCATACGCCTCGGGTCGACGATCCAATCGGTGTACTTTTCGGAGATCTTCGCCGACTCCTCGTGGTCGGACGTCGTGACCATGGAGCCCCATGACTTTGCGTAGACGACGTCTGCCCCGGCCATGCCCTCGTCGAAGTCTTCGAAGATCTCGAACGAGCCGTGGTACTTCTTAGCGTTCTCCTGTGCCTGAGCAATGATCTCCGGCTGGAGCTTGAACTCCGGCGGCCGGGTGAGGCGCACGTTCGCACCGAATCGGGTCATCAGCAGGATCTCGCTCTGTGCGACCGAGATGGGCTTCTGATAGCTCGACGCGTATGCGTACGAGACGTTGATCGTGAGCTTGCGGGGATCACCCTTCTGCTCGATGACCGTGAGGAGGTCGGCGAGTGCCTGGAACGGGTGGTACTGATCGCACTGCATGTTGAGGACGGGGGTCCGGCTGGCTTCTGCAACCGCGCGGATGTAGTCGTTTCCGATGGCCCAGTCGACCTGGCGGATCGCGATTCCGTCGTTGTAGCGGCCGAGGATGTCGCCGATCTCTTTCCACGTGTCACCGTGGCCGATCTGCGTCGCGGTGGAGTCGAGGAACATGGCATGTCCGCCGAGCTGAGCCATGCCTGCTTCGAAGCTCGCACGGGTCCGTGTACTCGAGAAGAAGAAAAGCATCGCAAGAACCTTGTCGTCCAGGAGTGGATGCAGTTCGCCGAGAGCTCGGCGACGCTTCAGGTCGATGGCGACGTCGATCACCGTATTGAGCTCGTCCTTCGTCCATTCCTGGGTCGTGATCATGTCGCGACCGTGCAGATGTGTCTGCATCAACTACTCCTTTGTAGCTCGTGAACCGTTGCTTTGGGCCTCATGCCCCGCTCTTTCTCCGAATGAGCCGGAACCTGAGGAGGTCGTCGCGGAAGTACGACGTCGCCCTCACGATGGGCTCGTTGTTCTGGTCGAAGCCGATCTCGTTGAACGAGATGGCCAGCGTACCTGACTCAACTCCGAGCTTGGCCGCCAGGTCGGCGTCGAGGGACACGGGGATGATCTCTGAGAGGTAGTAGCCGAGTGTGCGATCGCAGTGGTCTTCGAGGAACTCGTAGACCGGGGTTGCTTCGTCCTTCTCGTACTCGGCGTCGTGGACGATCTTGGTGGGGATCTGGTTGACGGTCAGCATCACCGGTTCGTCGTCTTCGAGGAAGAGCTTCTCGATGATGAGGACCGGGGCGTTG
Source organism: Actinomycetes bacterium (assembly GCA_023336855.1). Taxonomy (GTDB): domain Bacteria; phylum Actinomycetota; class Acidimicrobiia; order Spongiisociales; family UBA5794; genus JAHEEL01. The sequence goes on along the minus strand of JAMBLK010000040.1, from coordinate 2,655 downwards.
GGATCGAGAGAGAGGATCCTCGTCGTGTCGTCATCCGCGGGCCGGGCATGGCTCGACAAGACGCGAACCGATGGTGTGTAGCCGTGGTCTTCGAGCACCTGTTCGTAGGACCAGATCTCCTCGAGGCGGGACTTGATCTGCAGGCCCGGTTCGTTGACGAACGTGCCTGCGCCCTGTTTGCGGTAGATGGCGCCTTCGTTCTCAAGGCGACTCAAGGCGTCGCGAACCGTGGTGCGCGAGACGCCGAGATCGGTTGCCAACTCCGTCTCAGGGGGGATACGGCCATCGTCGAACTCATCGTTGACGATGCGTTCTTTGATGTTCGTCTTCACCTGATCGGTGAGCGATGGATTGCGTGTGATCATTCCGAAACTCTGACTGGCGTACGGTCATCATATCGTACTATGGTATGACCAATCCATCAAGCCAACCTGAAGGAGGGCACCCATGCGCAGCTTTGCCGGCCGCGACATTCTTTCGCTCAAGGATTTTGAGCGGAACGAGTTCTTTCACCTCTTCGAGATCGCAGATCGACTCGAGCCGATCACCAGGGAGCGTCGGAACACCGACCTCCTCGCACACAAGATCATGGTGACGGCGTTCTATCAGCCGTCGACCCGCACCCGTCTCGCCCATGAAGCTGCGATGCACCGTCTCGGTGGCCATGTGACCGGATTCTCCGACGCCAAGATGACCCGCGCCGGCGACTTCTATCAGGAGTCGATCAAGGACACCGTTCACATGCTCGAGTACTACGGCGACGTCATCGTGATGCGTCACTTCGATCAGGGTGCGCCGCATGAGGCCGCCAAGTGGTCTTCGATCCCCGTTATCAACGGTGGCGACGGCTGGGGCGAGCACCCGACCCAGATCCTCACCGACCTCTACACGATCACCAAGGAGCTGGGATCGGTCGACGGTAAGTCCATCCTCGCCGTTGGCGACCATCGCATGCGCACCATGCACTCGCTCGGATATGCGCTGTCGCAGTTCGATGCCGAGATGATCATCCTGGCCCCCGAAGAGATGTCACCGCTCCCCGAGTTCCTCGCAGAGCTCGACGAGAAGGGCACCAACTACCGCATCATCGATCACATCGATGAAGCCATCGCAGAGGCCGACGTCATCTACATGGAGCCGGTCGTCCAGCCCGATTACACCCAGGCGCGACAGGAGAAGCAGGAGGTGTACGCACACACCGCCGCCAACTACCAGGTGACGTCAGAGGTCATGAAGAGGGCCAAGAGCAGCTCCATCATCCTCCACTCGTTGCCCCGGCGTGACGAACTCCTTCCCGAGGTCGACGACTCCAGGCACGCCCGCTACTGGCAAGAGGCATACAACGGCGTTGTCATGCGCATGGCCCTCCTCTCGTCGGTCCTCGGAGTGTGGGAGTGATGCCAAGGCTCGTTATTGCCATTGGTGGCAATTCACTGATTCCCGACGGAGACCATCAGTCGGTCCAGGATCAGTACGACGCGGCGGCCGAGACAGACGACCACATCGCCGGTCTGGTCGAAAAGGGATGGGACGTGGCGATCTCGCACGGAAATGGACCCCAGGTGGGGTTCATTCTCCGCCGATCCGAGCTCGCAAGCAGCGAGCTTCATGAGATCCCGCTCGACTACTGCGGGGCCGACACGCAGGGCGCGATCGGGTACATGCTCCAGCAGAACCTGGTCAACGACTTCCGTCAGCGCGGCATCGACAAGAGCGTCGTGACCGTCGTTACCCAGGTCGAGGTGGATGCCAACGACCCGGCGTTTCAGAACGCGGCCAAGCCGATCGGCTCGTTCATGGACGAAGAAGAGGCGATGCGCCGTCGCGACGATGAAGGCTGGGACGTCCTCGAGGACTCCGGGCGTGGTTGGCGCCGCGTCGTCGCCTCACCGCAGCCCATGCGGATCGTCGAACTCGACGTGATCAAGGGTCTGCTCGATGCGGGCATCATCACGATCGCCGTCGGCGGTGGTGGTATCCCTGTCGTTGAGAATGACAAGGGTGATCTCGAAGGGATCGCCGCCGTGATCGACAAGGACCTGGCATCCGCACTATTGGCGGTCCAGGTCGACGCAGATCTGCTGCTGATCTCCACGGCCGTGGAGAAGGTCGCCCTCAACTTCGGTACGCCGGAGCAGCGGTGGGTCGACCAGTTCACACTCGCCGAGGTGAAGCAGTACCTCGAAGAGGGCGGACACTTCGCCGAAGGCTCGATGGCGCCGAAGATGCGTGCCGTCGTCCAGTTCCTGGAGGCCGGAGGCAAGGAAGCGCTCATCACGAACCCACCGAATCTCGAGCGAGCCATGGCCGGTGAGACCGGCACCAGGATCGTTCGATGACCAATGTTGTCGGGCTCACTTGTGTGATCTGCGACAAGACGTACCCGGCGGATTTCGCCGGGTACGTCTGTCCAGACCACGGCAACGAGGGGATCCTCGATGTCCGCTACGACTACGAGAAGATCGGTGAGACCTTCACGAAAGAGAGCCTCGCCGCAGATCCGGACCGCACCATGTGGCGGTACCGGCCGCTCCTGCCGATCGAACCAGATGCGGTTGTTCCTCCGCTCACCGTCGGCGGGACACCGATGTACGACGCGGCGCCCCTCGCCGCAGACCTCGGGCTCGCCAAGGTGTGGGTCAAGGACGAAGGGCG
>JAMBLK010000039.1 GCA_023336855.1 Actinomycetes bacterium | reverse complement strand
TTGATCGCGATATCGGCGACGTTGAACGTCGCGAAGAACGGGACGTTGATGAAATCGACCACCGCTCCGTCGAGGAATCCGCTACCACGGAACATCCGGTCGAGCAGGTTGCCGATGGCCCCGCCGAGGACCAAACCCAGTGCGACGGCATCGAGGCGATGCCCCGCTTCGCGCAAGGCGAAAAAGATCATGACCACGACGCCGATGACCACGAGGCCGATCACAGCACCGCCCTTGGCGAACAGCGAGAAGGATGCTCCGGTATTGAAGAACAGCCGGAAATTCAGGAACCCGTCGATGAGAACGATCTGCCCATCATCGAGCGCTTGAAGCGCCCACGCCTTTGTCAATTGATCGGCGATCACCACGATCGAGGCGACCGCAGCGGCCAGAAGACGGAGCTTCAGCGCCGAGACGCCGCTTCCACCGTCGTCGTCGCGTACGGCAGGGCTTCCAGCCTCGCTACCGGGATCGGATTCTCCGTTACTTCGCATATCCCGTAGAGGCCCTTCTCCATCCGGTCCTGTGCATGAAGCACCTTCTCGAGCAGCAGTTTCGTGTTCTCTTCCACGGAGACGTCCATCTCCATCTCGAGCGCAATCGAGCCCCCGTCTGCGTTGTCCGGATCCGGATTGTGCTCGGATGCGCTCTCAGCGAGACGGCCCGCTTCTCGTTGACGATCGATCTCTTCGAGGATCGCAACGAGACGCGTCCGTTCGTCCTCGAGTCTCCGCTCGAGTCGCTGCATTGTTGCCGGCGCCAACTCCCTGACCATACGCCTCCCCGATTCGAAGCGAGACGATAACAGCAGGCGGGGGATTCGTGATACCTCATCCGTCGAGCGCCTCCACGACCGTGGCCCGGTCAACCCCGCGGATCAGCACAGTCTTCGATTGGGACGATGGGCCCTTCACGATCTCGGCGCTGCCACCGATGAGGCGATCGAAGAGATCGACGACGGCACGGTTCGCCCGACCTCCCTCGGGCGGCGCCGAGACACGGATCTTGATCCTGTCGCCGTAGCGGCCCTTGACCTCTGTACGCGACGCCCCAGGCACCACGCGCACACGCACGATGACGCCTTCAGAGTGCTCGACAACGGGTTCCACAGGGCAAACGTACGCCCTCGGCGGTCATAATCCTTCGAACACGCCTCACGGCACGGTTAGGCTTCGTTCATGCGATGAAGGGGACGAGCCTCCGGAGATCACGTGGGAACAGCGATCCGACGACGGTGAGAGGTCGGAGCCACGTGCTGGTGGACATCACCCCCGAGCAGCGGGAAGAGAGCCGGCATCGCCGGTCGTAGAACCCGTCGGACAACTCCACCGTGACGGAGCTAACGAGCGGCCGGTCCCCGGATCGGCAAGCCGGGTGGTACCGCGGGCCACCTCGTCCCGGCGAAATCAAGAGCGCCGGAGGACCCGTGACCGATCAGAAGCCAACACCCACATTCTCCCGGGTAGCACCGGGTGTCGACCTGCCCGAACTCGACGAGGGCGTCCTCGCACTCTGGGATCGGGTCGACGCGTTCCATACGTCGATCGAGATGCGCCCGGCGGATTCGGAGTACACGTTCTACGACGGCCCTCCGTTCGCGACCGGAAGCCCCCACTACGGCCACATCCTCCAGGGCGTCGTCAAGGACATCGTGCCGCGCTACTGGACGATGCGCGGGCATCGTGTCGAACGCCGCTTCGGCTGGGACACGCACGGCCTCCCCGTCGAGATGGAGGTTCAGAAACGTCTCGGCGTCTCCGGACCCCGGGAGATCGAAGAGTTCGGTGTCGCGCGATTCAACGAAGCCGCACGGGATCTCGTCAACCACACGACAACGGCCTTCTACGACGTCACCCGGCGAATCGGCCGCTGGGTGGACTTCGAGGACAACTACAAGACGATGGACATCGAGTTCATGGAGTCGGTCTGGTGGGGTTTCAAGCAGCTCTGGGACCGGGGCCTGATCTACAAGGCCTTCAAGGTGCTCCCCTACTCCTGGGGCGCCACGACGTCACTGTCGAACTTCGAAGTGAACCTCGGCGGATACCGTGATGTGGAGGATCCGTCGGTAACGCTGCGCCTCCGTGTCACCGATGGGAACGACCTGGCCTTCGCCGGCGACTATCTCCTCGTCTGGACGACGACACCCTGGACCCTTCCCGGGAACCTCGCGGTCGCCGTCGGCGAAGACATCGAATACGTCCGCGTTGAGGACGATGGAGACCACTACTGGGTCGCACGCGAGCGAGTCGATGCTCTTTGGAGCGACGCGACGCCGGAGATCGTCGGTACGGCGTCCGGCTCCGACCTACTCGGCATCTCCTACGAGCCACCATTCCCCCACTTCGAGAGCGAGAGAGAGAACGGTGCCTTCCGCGTCGTGGCGATGGATGAGGTCACGACGGAGGACGGCAGCGGCCTCGTCCACACCGCACCCGCCTACGGCGAAGCGGACTTCTTCGCCCTCCAGAAGGCCAAGATCTCCGCGATCGTCGATCCGATCGATCTCGAGGCGAGATTCACGGACGAGGTCCCCGAGGTCGAAGGTCTGCACGTCAAGGCTGCGGATCCCATCCTCATCGGACTTCTGAGGGACAGTGGGGTGCTCGTCCATGAGGGGAGAATCACCCACAGCTACCCGTTCTGCTGGCGAACCGATACCCCTCTCATCTACAAGGCGATCCCGAGCTGGTACGTCAACGTCGAGGTGATCAAGGACCGGATGGTCGAGTTGAACGACGGGATCCATTGGGTCCCCGACTACGTCGGCACCAAGAGATTCGGCAATTGGCTCGAGGATGCCCGGGATTATGCGATCTCCCGGAACCGCTTCTGGGGCACGACGATCCCGATCTGGGAGTGCGACTCATGCGACGAGACCGTGTGTCTCGGCTCGCGCGACGAACTCGAGGCGCTGAGCGGCGTCCGAACCGACGATCTCCACAAGCACATCCTCGACCCGATCACATGGTCGTGTGCACAGTGCGATGGGACGATGATCCGTGTACCGGAGGTGCTCGACACGTGGTTCGACTCCGGTTCCATGCCGTACGCGCAGGTCCACTACCCGTTCGAGAACAAGGAGCGGTTCGAACGTGGCTTCCCTGCGAACTTCATCGCTGAGGGCCTCGACCAGACCCGCGGATGGTTCTACACCCTGCTGATCCTGTCGACGGGGATCTTCGACCAGGCGCCGTTCCAGAACTGCGTCGTTACCGGCATGGTTCTCGCCGAGGACGGTCGGAAGATGTCGAAGAGCCTCAAGAACTACCCGGATCCTCTGCACGTTCTCGATGAGTTCGGAGCAGACGCCCTTCGCGCCTATCTGATCAACTCCCCCGTCGTCCGGGCCGACCCGTTGCGGTTCTCGGAAGAAGGCGTCCGGGAGGTCGTTCGAACGGTGCTTCTTCCGTGGTGGAACGCGTTCTCGTTCTTCACCACATACGCCGAGGCGGATGCGATCACGGCTGAGGATCTTGCCGCAGCCCCGCCTATCGCGTTCAGGCCGGAGATCGATCGGTGGATCCTCTCCGTTCTCCAGACCCTGATCGCGAGCGTCAACGACGAGATGGAGTCGTATCGGCTCTTCGCCGTCACTCCGCCCATCATCGGGTTCATCGAGCACCTGACGAACTGGTACATCCGCAGGTCTCGCCGCCGTTTCTGGTCCCACCGAGGAGGAGGCGACGAGAGCGGCAAGTTGGCCGCCTTCGCCACGCTCCACGAAGTGCTTCTCACGTTCGCAACCGTCGCGGCTCCTGTTCTGCCGTTCATGGCGGAGGAGATGTACCAGCGCCTCGCCCGGCCATCCGAAACGGGGGCCACGAACAGCGTGCACCTACTCGACTACCCCGAAGCCGACACCTCGCTGATCGACACAGAGCTCGAACGTGCGATGGCGACCTCGAGGACGGTCGTCAATCTCGGTCGCACCCTGAGGAAGAGAAACGATCTGCGGGTGCGCCAACCGCTCGCTCGTGTGACGATCGTCACCAGGGATCCTGCATTGCGAGCAGCCATCGAGACCCATACGGCTCTGATCGCCGAGGAGCTGAACGTTCGCACCGTGGATGTTCACGACGACGAGGCCGATCTCGTCGAACTCTCTGCGAAGGCCGACTTCAAGCGCCTCGGGCCACGGTTCGGCAAGGAGACGAAGGCCATCGCCGCCGCGATCGCAGGCCTGGATCACGATGCCGTTGCCGGATTGCTCGAAGCCGGGGAGATCATGGTCACGGGCGAGGTGCTTGTCACCGAGGACGTGGTCATCGTTCGCAATCCACGCGAGGGGACGGTCGTCGCAACCGAAGACTCGATCACAGTCGCTCTCGACACGCGTCTCACGGACGACCTTCTCGTTGAGGGGATCGCACGGGAACTCGTCAACCGGGTCCAGATGCTGCGTCGTTCGGAGGGGTTCGAGGTGGCGGATCGGATCCGTCTTCGATGGTCATCCGACGACGCCTCGCTCATCGAGGCGTTCAGCGTTCATGGCGGCTTCATCGCCGGTGAGGTACTCGCAACCACGATCGAGAGAGATGACGCGCTGGCTGCAGACCCCGTCACAATCAACGATGCCGACACCATCATCACGATCGAACGCGTCTGACGGGAGCTAACAGGGCTCGTCGGGCTTAGGCGGATGTGGCCCAGGCCGGTGATGAGTCCGGTGAAGTCTTGGAACGTTGCAGGTCGTAGTACGTACGTATGACGTAGTACGTACTACGGCCCGTTGCTTCCACGGCTCGGATCCAGCCAACCCCGCTCATCTCCAAAGCGTTTCTAACAGACGAAGACGAGCAGCAGGTTCACACCGATGATGAGAATGAGCGGTGAGAGGTCGAGGGCGGCCCCGCCGATCCTGACGGGCGGAACAACGCTGCGGATCGGACGCATGAGCGGTTCGATCGCCTTCGTCAGGCCGTCATAGAGACGCCGGACGGGGTGGTCGAATCCGAGGCGCCCGAATGAGACGACGTAGCTCAAGACGATCCACGCGATGATGACCCAGATGACGAGTCGGAGAATGCCGCAAACGAGCGTGAGCACGGATCAGGACGATCGATAGAGCCCGAGCGTGGCGAGGCGATCGAGTTCTTCGCTGCTCACCGAGACGCCCACCGGGCTTACGAGAATGACACCTTGAGAGATCTTCGCCATCTTTCCATCGAGCGCGTATGTGAGCCCCGACGTGAAGTCGACGAGTCTGCGGACCATCTCCGGTTCCGTTGATCGAAGGTCGAGGACGAGGGCACGGCCGGAACGGATACCGTCGGCCAGCACCTGGGCATCGGAGAAGTTGCGCGCAACGATGACCTCGGTCGTCCCGGAATCTGACATCGGACGTGGAGGGGCCCCCACCGGCGATCCCCCCGGGGAACCCGGTTGAACGTAAACGCCCGCCTCTGTGTGATCCCAGGATGTCTCCCGACGGTCCACACTCGGCGGATCGATACGACGCCCGGCAACGCTCCCCGGCGGACGAGCGGCGACGACGCGTGGAGGCTCTGCGCCGGCGGTGCCAACTGGCGCGCCTGTTCCTGGTTGTCCACCGTCGGCGGCATCGTCATCGTCGACGAGTCCGAGGTAGAAGAGCGACTTCTGCCAGAACGTTGCCATAGTCAATCCTCGAGAGAGTGTTCGTTGTTTCCGTTGTCCGCAGGTCCAAAGATAGCCCGTCCTACGCGAACGATGCTTGCACCCTCCTCGATGGCTACTTCGAAGTCGTCGGTCATGCCCATCGAGAGGTCGCGAGCGCCCGGATGCTCGGCCATCACGGTGTTCCTGAGATCACGCAAAGCGACAAACCAGCGTCGTGCGTCCTCAGCGATCCGGGCTCGCGGAGGGATGATCATCAACCCGCGAACCGAGACCCCTCCGAGGACGAGATGATCCGCAACACCGGGGACATCCTGGGGCGCAAATCCGTGCTTCTGCGGCTCATCTCCGATGTTGACCTCGATCAGCACCGGCGGGGGTTCATCGAGTCGAATCCAGGCGTTTGCGAGACTCATGCGATCGAGCGAGTGGAGCAAGGCGATGGACGGGGCGATGGTCTTGATCGCCCGGCGCTGTACGTTCCCGACGAAGTGCCAGACGATGTCTCCCGGCAGGTCTCCTTCGATGCGCTGGCGTAGCCCCTGAGGGCGATTCTCCCCGAAGACCCGCTGCCCGGATCCATAGAGTTCTTCGACGGCTGCGTTCGACCGTCCCTTCGACACCGCGAGGAGCGTGACGCTGTCCGGGTCTCGACCCGAGCGTTTCGCCGCCGCAGCGATGCGTGCGCGAACGTCGATCAGTCCTGTGGTAGCCATGCCACTGCCACCTGTCTCTCTGTTGTAGCGTCTCGTCGATACGATCGCAGTCCTGATTCTGTATAGGTACACAGATCCGATCGCCAGACATGGAGACCCGACAGTTGGGTTGCTGCCGCCGACCATAGGTCGACGCTCGGGGTCCCGAACGTCGTTCGCGAGGTGTGGTCACCGATAGCGTCTCTGACTTCTTCGCCGACTTCGTAGCAACACGGTCCGATCGAGGGACCGATCGCTGCGCGCCTGGGTGTATCTCCCAGTGCCTTCATTGCCTCGAGTCCTGCGGTCACGATTCCTCCCGCAACGCCTCGCCACCCCGCATGGAGAATTGCGACCGATCGATCTCCCTCGACGATGATCGGCACGCAGTCCGCCGTCGCGATCGTGAGCGGCAGCCCCGGACGATCTGTGATCAAGCCGTCGGCCGAGCCGGCTGAACCCGGATCCGTCACCGTGACGACGACGCCGCCGTGCACCTGCCGAACGAACGCCCACTCTCGCGGGACACCCAGTTCATCCGAAATGGCCGATCGCTTGTCGGGGTCGTCCCGGCCGTTTCCGGACGCCGCATCGCAGAACGCTGCACCGCGAAATCCCGCGGGTCGGATCATCCCTGGACGAAGCCGGGAATCTCCATCTCGTCGGTTCCGTCCTCGTGGCGGAGCACGGGGTCCGAACTTGTGCGCACGATCGGAGTGTTGACCGTCGGGGCGGAGGTGAAGGCGCTCCTGGTCTGTTCCTTCTCGAACCCTGCGGCGATCACGGTCACCCTCATGTCGTCCCCGAGGGAGTCGTCGACCACCGCACCGAAGATGATGTTCGCATCCGCGTCAGAATGATCGGCCACGATCGATGCGGCCGTGGAGACTTCGTGAAGCGTCATGTCTCGCGGTCCGGCAATCGACAGCAGAACGCCACGCGCCCCGTCCATCGACGTCTCGAGCAACGGACTGGCAATCGCCTTCTCTGCTGCCTGCTGTGCCCGGCTGTCACCGGTCGACTGCCCGATCCCCATCACGGCGGAGCCGGCCTCCGACATCACCGTCTTCACATCGGCGAAGTCGACGTTGATGAGGCCCGGCGTCGTGATGAGATCAGTGATCCCCTTGACACCATTGGTGAGGATCTCATCTGCCATCCTGAACGCGTCCACGACAGGAGTCTGCTCGTCGGCGAGCTCCAAGAGGCGTTCGTTCGGGATGATGATCAGTGTGTCGACGGCTTGCTTCAGCGTCTGGATGCCTTGCTCTGCGGCGACCGAACGACGTCGACCTTCGAATCCGAACGGACGCGTGACAACACCGACCGTGAGCGCTCCGAGGGACTTGGCAACCTCTGCGACGACAGGAGCTGCGCCGGTTCCGGTTCCGCCACCTTCACCTGCCGTGATGAACACCATGTCGGCACCGGTCAGAGCATCTTCGATTTCGGCGCGATGCTCGTCCGCTGCTTCGCGGCCCACTTCGGGATTCGCTCCCGCCCCAAGGCCGCGAGTCGAATCGCGACCGATATCGAGCTTGAGATCGGCGTCAGACATGATGAGTGCCTGAGCATCCGTGTTGACCGCGATGAACTCGACGCCGCCGACGCCGGCCTCGATCATACGGTTCACGGCATTGACGCCACCGCCACCCACTCCGACCACTTTGATGACGGCCAGATAGGTATGGGGTGAAATCTTCGAATCAGTCATGTGTGCTGGGCCTCCCGCGCAGGTGGAACAAGGTTAGTCCGATGGTTGAGACTCTTCTAGTGTCTCCGTCTCACCTTCCAGTTGAGACTGAGGTGACGCGACCGCGGGGCGAAGCGGAGCGGTCACGTCGATCCGGCTTCCGCGCTCGATACCCGTGGCGATGAGCGCCTCGACCGCCGCCGCTTTCGCTGCCATGTCGGTAGGTCGCCCCACCACGATGATCACACTATCGACCTCTGCCTCGACCACACCACTGATGACGGAAACCTCCGTTGAACGTCGAAGCGCCGGCGAGAGTGTTTCTACGAATTCGATCGCTCCGAGCGTCGAAGCATCGAAGATCCGGTCGCCCACACGTGCGGGCGTTGAAAAGTCTGTGGTAATCAACGGCGGGACCGCCCCGCTCGCCGAGTGTTCGACGAGTACTCCATCGACCGCGGCCTGGAATGCGTCACCGTCGATGGTGATCGTGACAACCGGTACGCGCTCAACGACATGAATCTCCAGGGTGCCGGGCCAGGAGACGGTCACGTCGGCCTGTGCGATCCAGGGATTCTCGAGCAGGGCGGCTTCCACGGCACCCACGTTCACGGACATGGTCGGTGTGCCGGTGCCTGCTTCGACGCTGTTCGCGATGGCGGCCGGGTCGGTGCGCTCCGCTCCGGTGACCGTCACCGAGCCGATCGAGAGCAACGGCGAATTGACGAGCCAGACCGTTGCACCCACGACAATCACGGCGAGCACGCCCCAGATCAACCACTTGAGGCGTCCGCGGGCACGATCTTCAGTCACCTGCTGTCGCCGTTCGGCGATTCGGTGATCCATCGTGTTCATCTCGTCGGCTCCAATCCTGTCAACTCGTCGCCTGTACACTCGAACTCGCCGGCGAACCGGATCTCCGGTGTGAGCCAGACTCCGGTGGATTCGCCCACGCGTCGTCGCACTGCCCATACGAGATCCCATACGTTCTGTGCGGAAGCATGTTCGTCGGCGATCAGGAAATTGGCGTGCATTTCTGAGACTGCGACGCCGCCGCGACGGTATCCCTTGAGTCCGGCCTCGTCGATCAGACGTCCGGCGGCGGCGTCGGGAGGGTTCTTGAACACCGAACCGGCGTTGAACGTGCCGCCGGGTTGGTGCTCCTTCCTCCATCGGGTGATCTCGCGGATCCGTTTCTCTGCCGTGGTGCGCTCGCACGGTTCTGTCGAAAATCGTGCGGATACGATGATGTCGTCCGGGCCGATATTCGAATGGCGATATGCGAACTCGAACATATCGGCGGTTCGATCGCGTCGGTCACCGGTGCGTCGATCCAAGATCCGTGCACTGAGCAGGCGGGTTGCAGTGTCGCTCCCATGACCGCCTGCGTTCATCTTCAGGGCACCGCCGACCGTGCCCGGTATCCCTGCATAGAACTCAAGACCGCAACGTCCGGCATCTGCACCCGCTCGAGCGACCCGTGGCAGCGGTGCCGCTCCACCGGCACTCAGAATGCCGTCCGGCTCCACGACGATCTTGAGGAACTCGCCGGAGAGCCGGATCACCAGTCCGCGATATCCAGCGTCGGCGATCAGGAGATTGCTCCCACGACCAAGGACCAGGACTTCCTCTCGATTCGTGACGGCAGCCAGGACTTCGACGAGGTGTTCCTCATCTTCGACTTCCACGAACCAGTCTGCTGCGCCACCGAGTTTATAGGTGGTCATCGGCGCCAGGACAACCCCGGCACGTACCCCCCGTGTCGATGCGAGCCGGCTTGTCACGACCTATCCCCGATCCGATCGGCGATCTCGGCCCAAATCGTTGCGACGTCTCCTGCGCCCATCAGTATCAGGGTGTCACCCGGTTCGAGCTCGTCTGCGAGGTAGCCGGGGACATCGGCGAGGCGCTCGATGTATGTGGCAGCACCACCGCTCGCTCGAACGGCTTCATCGACCAACCGGCCGGTCACACCGGGCTGCGGGCGCTCACCGGCGCTGTAGATATCCGTGACGACGACCCGGTCCGCTTCGGCGAGCGGAGCGCCGAACGCCGGAGCGAGAGCAGCCGTACGGGTATATCGGTGCGGCTGGAAAATGACCCAGAGGCGGCCCGGTGTCATCGTCCGGGCTGCAGCGATCGTCGATCTCACCTCGGTTGGATGATGTGCGTAGTCGTCGATGATCGAGATCCCGTCGATCACCACCTTGACTTCGAATCTCCTGAGAACACCGCTCGACGTCTCGAGTCCACCGATCGCACAGTCGAGATCAAAGCCGAGTTCGCCGAAAAGGGCGAGCACACCCGCTGCGTTCCTGACGACGTGCATGCCGGGTTGCTTGAGCCGAACCCGCCGGGTACGACCCTGTCCGGTGAGCGAGAACGACGGTTCAGCATCGAGCACAACGTCGTCGATCTTCCACGAAGCGTCGCCACTCGTGCCGTAGCCGACCACGGTTGAGCGTTCCGCCAACCGCCGAACACCGGGGTCGTCGATACAGCCCACCACGGGACCGGCGACGCGGCTCGACACCTGGGCAAATGCCTCCTCGAGGGCCGTGACGGTGCGGTAGTAGTCGAGGTGGTCGGCTTCGATATTGGTGACGCCGAGTCCGGCGAGCTCGAGGAGGCGGAACGTTCCGAATGCCTCGTCCGCCTCGAGGAGCAGGAGATCAGGGTCCCCCAGATGGGCACCCGTGTTCAGATCGGCGATCTCTCCGCCGACGATGAACGACGGATCCTGCCCGCAGGCTCGCAGAGCAGCGACGGCCATGGCGGTACTCGACGTCTTCCCGTGTGTCCCGGAGAACCCGATCGTGGGATAGGCGACCGTGACGCCGCGCAGCAACGCAGGTCGTCTCGCCGTCGTCACTCCCGCAGTGCGAGCCGCATCGAGCTCGGGATCCCGATCCGGAACTGCGGACGAAGCCACGACGACGTCCACGTCGGTCATGCGATCCGGCCGATGACCGATCCATGTCTCGACGCCGACACCTTCGAGAGCATCGATCACGGAAGACGGTTTCACGTCTGAGCCCGTCACCCGGATGCCTCGTTGGGCGAGCAGCTTGGCGAGTCCGGACATGCCGGAGCCACCGACACCGATCATATGAATGGAGTCGATGTCGTCCAGTGCAACGGTCGGTGGTTCAAACACCGGTGACCTCCTTGAGGATGGCGGCGACGCGGCGTGCGGCATCCGGTTTTGCAATCGACCGCGCACCGTTTCGCATGGCGGCAAGCCGATCGGGAGCAGAGACAAGTTCCGACAGCAGCCCGGGAACATCGGCGATCTGTTCCTGATCAACGATCAACGCTCCCCCTGCTCGCTCGAGATCGCGTGCGTTGAGCGCCTGGTACCCCTTGCCTGCCGGCAGCGGTACAACGACTGAAGGAGTCGACGTGGCAGCGAGCTCGCTGACCGTCATCGCTCCGGCCCTGGAAAGGGCGATGTCTGATGCTGCGAAGAAGTACTGCATGTCTGACTCGAACGGGACCGTCACCCAGTTCGGGTTGGACCGGGCCTGCTCTGAAACGGATTCATGGTGGTCCGGACCTGTGATGTGGAGAATCGATACCGTCTCGCCGTAGACCGCAGCGAAGTCGGCGGCAGACTCGTTGAGAGCCATGGCACCCTGGCTGCCACCGAACACGCCGACCACCGGCAGGTCGGGAGCGAGCCCGTACCGCAGGAGTGCTTCGGCTCTGATCTCGTCTCGTTCATAGTGCTCGAATGCAACGCTCAAGGGATTCCCTACGATCTCGGCTTCCTTGAGTCGCTCGTGGGCTGGTGCGAACGCTGCGAGGGTCCTCGTCGCTCGTCTTGCGACATACCGGTTGGCGAGGCCTGGGACTGCGTTCTGTTCGTGGATCACGTACGGCATGCCGATTCGGCGAGCCCCAAGTGCGGCGGGAACGCTGACGTATCCTCCGAAGACGGTGAGGACACCGGGCATGCGTTCGTCGAGGGTTTGCGCCACATCGGCGGTGGCCCGGCGGACGATCGCAGGCAGCTTGAGGTTATCGGTCGTGAGGGACCGGCTGAGACCTCGCACCTCGAGTTGCACGAGTTCGAATCCTGCTTCTGGAACGATCCGTGTCTCCAATCGGTCGCCGCCGAAGAACACGATCTCGGAAGCGGATGTCCCTGAGTTGACTAATGCTCCGGCAACGGCCAGGGCCGGGTAGATATGACCGCCAGTGCCTGCTGCGGCGAAGGCATAGGTCATGATGCGGCCGGCTCGGTACGCCTCGTCCGAGAGATGTTCACCAGAATTCCGACCGCTGCGAGGCTGACGATCATCGCGTTGCCGCCCGAGGACACGAACGGGAGCGGGACGCCGGTGATCGGAAGGACCGCGATGACACCTCCCACATTGACCAGGGCCTGCAACGTGAGCCAGGAGACGATACCGACCGCCACAAGTCGGCCGAACGTATCCGGTGCGGTGAGAGCGATTCTGATGCCCACCGCTGCGAAGAAGGCGAAGAGCACGATGACGAGCGAGGCGCCCACGAAACCCGTCTCTTCACCGATGATCGCGAAGATGAAGTCGGTGTGAGCGTTGGGTAGGAACGACCATCGGGCCCGGCTCGCTCCAAGGCCCACGCCGAACCATCCTCCCGACCCGAGCGCCACCAGGCTCTGAACCGCCTGATGTCCGGTGCCGAGCGGATCGGCGAAGGGATCGAGGAACCCGGTGATCCGAGCTCTCCGATAGTCCATGGCGAATGCCCCACCAACGGCGAGAATCGCCGAGATCCCTCCGAGTCCCACGATGAAACCAAGTGGAGCGGCGGACGCGATGAGCATGGCGAACGCGGCCGCACCGATCAGGAGCGTTGTGCCGAAGTCCGGTTGCAGGAGCAGGAGCACCGATACGACGCCCAGGATCGCGATCACAGGAAGAAGGAAGTGGGGTAGATATCGAAGCAGTTGGTCTTTCTTTGCAAGGACGGCGGCAAGAAGGATCACGGTTGCGAGCTTGGCGAATTCCGATGCCTGGATCGTGAGTGGCCCGACCTCGATCCAACGCCTGGCCCCGCCGCGGACATCACCGAACATGAGCGTGGCAATGAGGCCGGCCACGGCGACGATGAAAATAGGCATGGCGAATTGGCGGTAGAGGCGATAGGGGATCTTGGCGAACACGACGAGGGCGGCGAGACCCATCCCGACCCAGATGATCTGACGCTTGATGTAGAAGAGGTGATCCCCGGTCTCGCGAATCGAGATCACTGACGATGCGGAGAGCATGGCACCGAGACCGACGATCAGCAGCATGATGACGGGGACGACGAGGAACACCGTCCGACGGTCGCTGAGGTGAAGGCTCCGAGCGACCCGGCGATCACGGATCTCCTCTCGGATCGATGCCCGCGAGTCGGCATCCTCCTCGATCACGGGAGGCGGGGCGGGTTCGATCATGCGCGTAGCATGGTCGAAGAATGTCTTCGTGCCGGTCATTTCGCCGCCTCCAGGGCAGCGACAAGCTCGGCGAATCGCTCCCCTCTGACGGCATAGGAGTCGAATTCGTCGAAGCTCGCACACCCGGGAGCGAGAAGGACCGTGTCTCCTATGACCGCAAGCCGAGCTGCTGTTTCGACGGCCGACGCGAGATCATCCACGACGGTTACCGGCGCTCCCACTCCGGCTGCGATCGATGGCGCCGCCTCTCCGAACGCTACGACGTGGCGGACCGATCCGGGAGCGATCGTTGAGAGATCGAGATCTTTGTTGCGGCCCCCTGCGAGGAGTACAACGCTCTCATATGCCTCTGCTGCAGCGCGAGCTGCGTGCGGGTTCGTTGCCTTGGAGTCGTCGATCCACGTGACGCCGCGAACGGTGCCCACCGTTCGGCGTCGATGCGCTCCCGGGGAAAATGCGGCAAGCACCGTCGCAATGCCGTCATCCGTTGCACCCACCGACGCCGCCATGACCGCTGCGATTCCGAGGTCGGTCAGCCAGGATGGATCGGTGGTCGGGACTGCGAAGAGTTTCCCGTCTATCTCCAGCGATCCGTTGACCGGCCCGACTCCATCGCTCGAGACCATGACGCCACTGACACCCGTCGTTCGGCAGTCAGCCGAAGCAGCGAGTTCGGTAGCCCCCGGATCGTCGGCGCCGTAGACGACCACATCGATCGCCGACATGTTCTCGAAGATCCTGGCTTTGGCAGAACCGTACGCCGAGACCGAACCGTGCCAGTCGAGGTGATCGGCGGCCACGTTGACGATTCCGGCAGCGACCGGGCGGAATCGGTCGATGAATCGGAGTTGGAAACTGGACGCCTCGATCACCACCACGGCAGCCGGGTCATCACCGAGACCCGAAACTGGTGTTCCGATGTTCCCGGCGGAAACTGCAGCGACGCCGCTCTCGATCAGTATGTCGGTGATCGTGCTCGTTACGGTCGTTTTCCCATTCGTGCCGGTCACGGCGACGTACGGTGCCGTGAGTTGCCGCGTGCCGAATTCGAGTTCGCTGATGACCTCGATGCCGCTGGCGAGCGCCTGTTGAACCGGGTCCGAGTGCTCGGGGAAGCCCGGTGATGCGACGACGAGGTCTACACCGGTGAGGAGGCGATCCGACCAGGTTCCGGAGTGGACGGCGTACCCCATCTCTCGCAACGGAACCGTCGACTCGGACGAACGGTCATAGATGGATACTTCGTGGCCGAGTCGCGCCGCCAGGCTGGCAGCGGCCGCACCGCTCACGGCCGCTCCGAGAATGAGCGTCTTCATGGTGCCCCTCCCCCGGTGATGGTCACGAAGTCGGCGTAGAAGACGCCGACGCCCAGGGCAACCGCTATCCCGGCGAGGATCCAGAACCGGATGATCACCGTCGTCTCCGGCCACCCCTTCAACTCGAAGTGGTGATGGATGGGAGCCATCCTGAGGATGCGGCGTCCGAACAGGCGGAACGTGAAGACCTGGCCGATGACCGACAGCGTCTCGACGACGTAGAGGCCGCCGAGAAGAACAAGCAACAACTGCGTGTTCGTAAGGAGGGCGAGCGCAGCGAGTGCTCCTCCGAGGGCTTGTGATCCGGTGTCACCCATGAAGATCTTCGCCGGTGCAGCGTTCCACCAGAGGAATCCGAGAGCGGAACCGACCACGGCGGCGGCGAACGTTGCGAGATCGAGCGCCCCGTTCAGGTCGACGAAGTAGTACGCGATGTTCCTCCACTGCCAGAAAGCGATCAGTACGTAGGCGCCGGCTACGAGGGAGACCGATCCGGCGACCAGGCCGTCGAGTCCGTCGGTCAGGTTCACGGCGTTCGCCGCGGCTGTGAGCATGAACAGGACGAGGACGAAGTAGAGGATCGGTCCGAGCTCGATGCCGAGGGGTCGAACGAATGAGAGCTCGGTGGAGACACCGATGTGCACAGACCACCAGGCGAAAATCGCCGCCACGGCGAGTTGACCGAGGAACTTCCATCGTTTCGAGAGGCCCTGGTTGTGCTTTCTCGCGTACTTTGTGAAGTCGTCGAGGAACCCGATCACGCCCATCCCGATGAACGCGAACAAGGCCAGGAGTCCCTCTGGAGCGAACACGCTCATGCTGAAGTCCAGGCCCTTCCCGACGGTCAAGAAACTGAAGTGGGCGAAGAGATATCCAAGGATGGTTCCGAGGATCAGCACCACGCCGCCCATCGTCGGCGTCCCGCGCTTGTGCATGTGTCCCTGCACGTCCTCCTGGATGAACTGGCCGATGCTGCGACGCCGGAGGATGCGGATCGCTATCGGTGTGACGAAGATCGTGAACGCGAATGCGGTCGCTGCGGCGATGAGGAGTTGGATCATGAGGAGGCGGCCTCTGAGAATCTCTGGGCGATGTCTTCGAGTCCCACGGAGCGAGAGCCTTTGATCAGGACAACGTCGCCGTCCTGAAGCCTATCGATGAGATCGTCGAACGCCGTTGCAGCGTCAGGAAGATTTCGGCCGCCCGCTGCGATCGCGAGACCGTGATCCGGCCCGACGGTAACAACACCATCGAAACCGAGGTCCGCGGCAAGGAGGCCGATTCTTCTGTGCTCTTCCATCGTGATCGATCCGAGTTCTGCCATTTCGCCAAGGATGGCGTAGGACCGGCCCGGCATCGCGGCAATCGTTCGGAGAGCGGCTTCCATCGACGTTGGGTTGGCGTTGTAGGAATCGTTGACGACGGTGAAGCGCCCGGCCCTTACGTCCATACGCCACGGTGAAGCGATGGCCGTCGACATTCCCAACGCTGCCGTCTCCGGATCGATCCCGATTGCCGTTGCAGCGGCGAGAGCCGCCGCGGCGTTGCGCGCATTGTGCGGCCCCGCCATGGTCAGTGTGATAGGAAGAACCCGTCCGCATGATCGGAGGTCGAATGAGGGACGACCTTCGTCGTCGATGGAGAGGTTGGAGACCCGTACGAGCGCCGTGAGGCTCTCTCCGAAGGTGACGGTTGGGCCGGGATGATCTCGCTCGAGTCGAGCCTCGTCATCGGGCAGCACTGCGGTGGCGCCCTCAGAGAGGCCTTCGACGAGTTCCCACTTGGCGTCGGCAACGGCATCGCGGGATCCGAAGGTCTCGAAGTGGACGACGCCGATGTTGGTGATGACGGCGACCGACGGACGGATGGCGGGCATGAGCCACTTGATGTGGCCGATCCCGCGCGATCCCACCTCGATGATCAACGCTGTCGCATCATCCGGCGTGGTCAGGACGGTGAGAGGGACACCGATCTCGTTGTTGTAGGAACGAGTGGAGGCCCAGGAGCCGGGTATCGCTGCGGCGAGGAGATCTTTGGTGGAGGTTTTACCCGTCGAGCCTGTCACCGAGATCACCGGTATGTGGAGCTCGTTCCTGCGGTGTGCGGCGAGGTCGCGCAGGGCGGTTGTCGTGTCCTCGACGTCGATGCGCGGTACGAGGTCCGGGTAGCTCCCTTGTTCAACGAGCGCCGCGACGGCTCCTGTTCCGACGGCGTCGACAGCGAAGTCGTGGCCATCGTGCCGCTCCCCGCGGAGCGCGACAAAGACCGACCCAGGTTCTACCGCCCGCGAGTCGGTCGAGATCGAGTGCACGGGCATCGTCGGGTCACCATCGACGACTCCACCGGTCGCAGCTGCCACCGTCGCGAGCGTCCAGTCGAGGGGCCCCGTCATGAAACCACCTCTGTCATTCTCTGTAACTCTTCGAGCACCACGGCGCGATCGTCGAACGGTTCGATGACCCCGGCGACCTGTTGTCCCGTCTCGTGTCCCTTGCCGAGGATCAGGACGAGGTCGTCCGGTTCCGCAGCTTCGAGCGCGGCTCTGATGGCACGTCGTCGGTCTGGTTCCTCGACGATCGTCGTAGCTGCAGGAATGCCGGAGCGAACGGCCGCCATGATCACAGCCGGATCCTCAGATCGCGGATTATCCGATGTCAGGATGGCGATGTCGGCACGACTCGCTGCTCGGCCCATGGCGGGGCGTTTCTCCTGATCACGATCTCCTCCGGCGCCGAATACTGCGATCACGCGGCCTCTCGACATCCGGAGTGCGCTGTCGACGACGGCTTCGATGGCATCAGGGGTGTGCGCATAGTCGACGACCACGCCGAAGTGCCGCCCGCTCTCGATGTGCTCGAATCGGCCGGGGATCGTACCGATGCTAGAAAGCCCCCCGGCGATGGAGACGTCATCGATGCCGAGTTCGAGGGCAACGGCGGCAGCCACCAGCGCGTTCTCAATGTTGAATCTGCCGGGAATCGACAGTTCGACCGGGATCTGCCGTCCCTGCGCTGTGATGACGAACGACGACCCTGCGATGGACTCGGTGATCGACGACGCTGTGACGTCGGCGTCACGACCGACCGCAACTGTGGTGACCGGTACTTCGGCCTCCGCCGCGATCAACCTCCCCCACTCGCCATCGATGGCGACCACAGCGTGGTCGGTTCGATCAGCGGTGAACAGGGAGGCCTTCGCAGCGAAGTACCCCTGCATATCGCCGTGAAAATCGAGGTGGTCCTGCATCAGGTTGGTGAATGCCACAACGCGGAAGTGGATGGCGTCGACGCGATGAAGGGTGAGTGCATGGCTCGAGACCTCGATCGCTGCCACGTCGACCCCGGCGTCAACCATGTCGGAGAGAAGCCGTTGCAGGTCGGAGGCCTCAGGCGTCGTCCTCGCCACAGCACGGTCTGCATTCCCGATTCTCGCACCGACAGTGCCGACGATCGCAGCAGTGCTCCCCGCCGAGACCACGATCTGTTCGAGGATGTGGGTGACGGTGGTCTTGCCGTTCGTCCCCGTGACGCCGACGACGGAGAGCTGTTGGGAAGGGTCTCCGTATACGGCGGCGGCAGCCCACGGAAGAGCCGCCCGGGCATCGGAAACGACGATCCGGCTCGGGCATGCGATGTCGCGTTCGACGATGACCCCCGCTGCCCCGCCTTCGATCGCGCGATCCACGTAATCGTGGCCGTCGTGTTGCTCGCCGGGGATCGCAACGAAGAGACTCCCCGGGCCAACCGCACGCGAATCGTGCGTGACATTGGTGACCGATGCATCTGCACCCTCGAGCCGACCTCCCGCGGGGAGGCGACCGACAAGATCCGAGAGAAGGACCGGATCAGTCATCGCCGTCGTGCGTTGGCGACACGCCGAGTTGGTGAAGCGCCGACTCGGCGATCTCAGCGAAGATCGGGGCTGCGGACGTACCACCGAACTTCATGTCGTAACGACCGCCGTCGGTGGCTCCGTTCGGTGCATCGAGAACGACGACGACCACGATCTCGGGATCGTCGATCGGAGCGATCCCGATGAACCAAGCGATCGTCTCCGTCTCACTGTACTTTCCCGTCTCGACGATGAACTTGTTGGAGGTTCCGGTCTTGCCTCCAACCAGGAATTCGGCCAGGTCGGCACGGAAGCCGGTGCCGTCTTCAACGACCCTGCGCAACATCGTGCGCAGCGTTCGCGCCGTTTCGGCGGAGATCACCTGGTGACGCCTCGGCTCGGTGATCGTGCGCTCTCCATCCGCTCCGATTATCTCCGAGACCACGTGGGGTTCGACCCATTCGCCGTTGTTGGCCACGGTCGCGTAGACGGCAGCCATCTGAAGGGGGGTCGCACCGACGCCATACCCGATAGCGGCCGAGGGACCTGCCGCCGCGTTGTTCCACTCGCTCAGGTGATCGAGGCGGCCGGTCGACTCACCTGCGAAGTCGATCGACGCGGGGCGACCAAGACCGAACGCGTCGAGATAGCGGTAGTGGGCCTCATTCCCCAGTTGACGCTGGATCTTGATGGTGCCCACGTTCGACGACTTGGCGACGATGTCTGAAACGGTCATAACGGCCGCATTGTTTCCGTGGTCGGTGTAGGTCTCATCGCCGATCTCGATCTCGGGCGGAGTCTCAAACGGCGTGTCCGGGCGGACGACGCCCTCTTCGAGGGCCGCAGCCACGGTCACGATCTTGAGGGTAGAACCCGGTTCGTATACATCGGTGATGGCACGGTTTCGGAGCGTCGCTGGGTCGAGCGTCGAGCGGTCGGATGCATCGAAGCCGGGGAGAGACACCATGGCGAGGATCTCGCCACTCGCGACGTCCATAACGATCACGGATCCGCCGGTCGCATTGGAACGCTCGATGCCCCGCTGAAGCGACGTCTCGGCGGTGTATTGGATCTCGCGGTCCAGAGTCAAGACTACGTCGGAACCCGCCACGGAAGGTTCGAGGAGGAACTCAGCTTGTGGGATCGCTCGGCCGGCTTGGTCGCGCTCGACGACTCGTTTGCCCGGGCGACCACCCAACTCGGTCTCCATCACTGCTTCGATTCCCTCGATGCCGGAACCGTCGTCGAGGCGCGTCAGCCCGATGACCGGAGCCGCGAGGGATCCAGCCGGGTAGATCCTCAGCGGCTCGTCGATGAACGAGAATCCGACCAGCTCAGCAGATTCGATCGCCGCTGTGGCTTGCTCGACCGTGTCGCTCTCGAGCCTGCGAGCGACGTAGGTGAACCTTCCGTCCCCTTCCAGGCGCTGGATCATTTCGACGTAGTCGGCATCGACGATCGGGGCGAGGAGAGCGGCCGCTTCTTCGGGCGCCTCCACAAGGCTTGGATCAGCGATGAGGGCTTTCCCGTACACGGTGACCGCGAGTTCGAGTCCGTCGCGGTCGTAGATGGTCCCTCGCTTCGCCTCGATGGTCTCATGACGCACGCGCTGGTCGAACCCCAACTGTTCGAGTTTGGCGGCATCCGCACCTTGGACCTGGAAGAGGCGATATCCGATACCCGCCCATGCGAGAACGAAAACAAGCCCGATCGCAATCAACCGGAGGTCGACGAAACGGAACGTTGTACGTGCCATCTCAGGCCACCCTCAGCGTCTCTCGACGGTCGGGTGCGTGGCCGCCAGCGTTCGGCCTATGCATCGTTTCCCTCCTTCGATCCTCACGACTGCTCCACGAACAGCGCTCTCAGGTCCATCCATCGATCCTCGGGGCCGCCGACCGTGTCCGCCATCCCGGAGATCTCGATCGTGTATCGATTCTCCGGGTAGACGAGCCCGAGAGCGGCGGCCCGTTGTGTGATCAGATCCGGTGCTTGGAGTCGCGCGTAGTCGACACGCAGATCCCAATGGCGTTCCTGCTCGACAGTGATCTCTTTCTCGAGCCGCTGGAGTTCGAAAGCGGTTCGATCAAGAGAGATCCTCGAGTAGATGACGGCGAAGAAGGCAAGGATGACCGCAAGCGTAAAGATGACGAGCGGTCGAACAACGGGGCTCCTCCTGGCGTGTGCCCGTGTTCCAACTGGACGTACCGTTGACCGGGGAAGTGCACCGGCCGTCATGCTGAGACTTTCGCTGCGACCCGCATAATGGCGCTTCTCGCACGCGGGTTCGCTGCGATCTCTTCGGCGGACGGTCGAAATCGACCGAGATCGGTGAGTTCCAGCTGTTGATCACAACCGCAGACCGGCAGTTCGGGCGGACACACACATCCAGTAGTGCCCGACGCGATGCGACGCTTCACGATGCGGTCCTCGAGTGAGTGGTACGAGATCACGCAAATCCTCCCGCCGGGTCCGAGGAGCTTGATGGCGGAATCGAGACCCGTCGAGAGCGCATCCAGCTCCGCGTTGGTGGCGATGCGGAGAGCTTGAAACGTCTTCCTGGCCGGGTGTCCACCGCGGCGCGCAGCCGCCGGGACGGCTCCTGCGATGACCGAAGCGAGGGCGGTTGTGTCGTCGATCGGCCTCGCGTCGACGATGGCATCCGCGATGCGGCCTGCGAAACGTTCTTCGCCGAAGCGGCGGATGACATCGCGAAGGTCGTCGCGGTCGTACTCGTTGACGATGTCTCCTGCCGACTGCGACACATCCGTACCCATCCGCATATCGATCGGGCCGCTCTTGTGATAGGAGAACCCACGCGCTGCCGAGTCGACTTGATGCGACGAGATGCCCAGGTCCAGAAGAACCCCGTCAACGGTCCCAGGACCGCCATGTGATGAGTCCAGTTCATCGGCGACGATCCGTCCGATCTCTTGGAAGTTCCCGAGAACGACGCGCACCCGGGGATCGTCCGGTGCGTTCGCTGTCGCGTCTGGATCTCGATCGATACCGATGATCCGTATCTGCGGATAGGCATCGAGCAGGCGTCGCGTGTGACCACCGCCGCCGAACGTGCCGTCCACGACAATGCCAGACGCTGCCGTCGCGAGCATCTGAACGCACTCGTCCGCAAGAACGGGTTCGTGGTAGCTGTTCATGGTCTGATCCATGGTCAGTCCCCCGGAGCGCTGGCGCCAACATGGAAGCGGGCGGAGTAAGGGGCCTTCCAATTGGCATCCGGGGGACTGACCATAGGCCAGACCATTTCGTCGCTTCGAGCTCGGGTTCGGTGTCCCTGCGCTCGTTCGTCATCGTCATATTCCGTCCTCCGACATTGCCTCCTCGATTTCGGCGTAGTACTGATCGGCCTCATCGGCCACCTGTCGCCACGTCTCGGTGTTCCAAACCTCGACGCGATCGGCGACACCAACCACCGTCAGGTCCTTCCCCAACCCCGCGTATCGGCGCAGTGATTCTGGAATCTGCACTCGTCCCTGCCGATCGAGTGCCTGATCCGACGCCGAGGCGAAGAAGGACCGCGAGAAGTTCCTGGCCCGCCGATCAGTGCGCGGCAGCTTGAGGACCTTGCTCGATTCCTCTTCCCATCGATCCATCGGGAAGACATAGACGCAGCGCTCTTGGCCCTTGGTCAGGACACACCCGTCGGCAAGCCCCGCACGGAACTTGCTGGGCATCACGACCCGGCCCTTCTCGTCAAGCGAGTGGCTGTATTCACCGAGAAACACGCTTCCGCGCCTCCGTCAATCTGCGATCATCATCTTCCACGAGGCCCCACTATGGCCCACTTCGCGCCACATGTCAATTCATTCGCCCCCGAACGCTCCCCCTTGTCTCCACCTGCAGTCCGGTAGCCTGCGTCACATGAAGCAACCCATCACCCTCATCGGCGTCGGCGAGATGGGATCGGTGTTCTCCCACGCCCTTCTTCGCTCCGGACATCCCGTGTTCCCGATACTGCGATCGACGTCGGTCACGGATGCAGTTCGCGTCGTCCCGGAACCGGCGCTCGCCCTCGTCACCGTCGGCGAGGACGATCTCCACGAGTCGCTTGATCAGATCCCCGGTGAATGGCGCTCTCAGGTGGGCCTGATTCAGAACGAGCTCCTCCCCCGCGACTGGCAACGCCACGGGATCACCTCACCAACCGTTGCCGTCGTCTGGTTCGAGAAGAAGCAGGGGCGTGCAACGCAGGTCCTCATCCCGACGCCGGTTGCAGGGCCACAGGCCGTTCTGCTCGTCGATGCGTTGACGACCATCGGCCTCCCGGCCGAACCGATCCCGGACGATGACCTGATCGACGAATTGGTCGCCAAGAATCTCTACATCCTCACAGCGAACATCGCAGGCTTGCGAACCGGGGGAACCGTCTCAGAGCTGTGGAACGATCACCGCTCGCTTGCCAGCGCGGTCGTCTCGGAGATCCTCCAGATCCAGGAGTGGCTCGTCGGCGAACCCGTGGACACTGATCGCGCGATCGAGGGCATGGTTCGTGCGATCGAAGGTGATCCCGACCACGGCACAACCGGCCGGAGCGCTCCTCGACGCCTCGAACGTGCGATCGACCACGCTCGCTCTGCCGGGATCGAGACGCCCACCCTGATCGAGATCGGGCGCGAAGCCGGCCTCCCCGTATAGTCTGAGACCGACACCCTGAGGAGGAACCGTGCACGTAGTCATCGCCACCGACGGAAAACTCGACGTCGAGACCGCTTCGACCTTCGCCGCCAGTCTCTCCGGCCCCGACGGCCGAGTGACCGTGCTCACCGTCGTTGAGGTACCCAGGGCATTCCTTCACGACATGCGGGGTCAATGGGGAGCCATGGACGGTGCAGGGGTGTTCTCCGACGATGAGTTGTTCGTCGATACGCCGGCCGTGCCCCAAGAGGCGCCAAGAGGTTGGCCCGGCGACGACGCGATGATCGAGCGCTACCTGTCCGACAAACTCGAGCAGCACACGGCTCCGATCGTGTCGGCACTCCGGACGGCAGGCGTCGAGGCGGAAGCCAACGTGGTGGAGAGCGAGAACGTAACCAACACGATTCTCGAACAGATCGACGCGCTCGGTGCCGACGCAGTCGTCATCGGATCACACGGCCAGGGTCTCTTCCAGGGCCTGCTCGGTTCGACGGGAACCAAGATCGTCCGCCGCTGCTCCAGGCCTGTTCTCCTCATCCGGTCGTCTACGTCCTGACGTAGGGCGCCCAATCCGGATCGAACGTTCCGCCGATCGCGGCAACCACCCACGAATCGGAACGCGGTTGTCGCGGCACGGACGCCAGTTTGACTCCGGCTTCGACCGGGGTGCGACCCCCCTTCTTGGTGTTGCAGCGCCGGCACGCTGCGACGACGTTCGTCCAGGAGTGTTCACCTCCCTGCGAACGCGGAACGACGTGATCGAGATTCTCTGCCTGACGTCCGCAGTACTGACATCGATGCCCATCACGCTGGAACACCGTTCTCCGGTTCACGGGGACCCTTCGCTCGTATGGCACCCGCACATACCGCTTGAGGCGGACGACCGAAGGTGACGGCATTGCTATCGCCTCGGACCTCCAGAGTGCACCGTTCGTGACCAGCACGTCGGCGCGCTCGCGCAGAACGAGCACCAGGGCGCGCCTCACCGGAACCACCGAAAGCGGTTCGAGGCTCGCGTTCAGAACGAGGGCTCGTGACACGCCGGAATCGTACCAGCGAGGTCTCTTGCGTCCAGCGGGAATGAAACCACTCAGCGACAGTTGTTGACCACTCACCGTGCCCCTGTCATACTCACAGTGGGCAGCAGCAGCGAGAGCGCAGGAGAGTGACGTGCGCGTCGTCGGGTATGTACGAGAGGCATCGAGCCTGACCGAGGGTGAGACCGCGTTCGCTCAGAGTGAGCGGATACGGCGGTGGACGGCCGATTCCGGCCACCACCTCGTCGCAACCTGCCAGGACGGGCGCGATCCGACACAACCCCTGGGGAGGGACGGTTTCCGTGCGCTCCTCGACATCGCACGATCCGGGAACGCCGACGCCCTGGTCATCTCCGACCTGTCGGTCCTCTCATCGGACAAGGTCGTCCAGGAGATCATGCTCGACTACCTGCGGGGTCTGGGGCTCACCATCGTCTCGACCAACGAACCCGATCACATTGAACTGCTCGAGGTGCCCGACGATCACACCCGACTCGTCGTACGAGACGTCATAGCGAAAGTGGATGAGTTCCGCAACGAGTTCCCCGAAACGGTCGGAGAGTCTCTCGATCCCAACGAAGCCGACGTCATTGTTCAGCTGATGCCGCCGAGCACTCAGCGGGTGAAGAGCGCCGTCCACACAGCTCGACCCACCGCGTAGGCACGCCCGCCTTCCACGATTGCGGATCCGACCAACCGGTCACCGGCTTCGTCGATGACGACCGTCACCACCGAGGTACCGCCGATGTCACGAACGTCGACCGACCGTACCAGCGGAATGGATGTCGCCCCTGCTAGTTCAGACACCGCCGACACCACCGCTTGATCGAACGCCGGTCCAGCAGCGCCTGCTGCGCGTACCGACACCGCGACGTCACCTGCAACGGCCTCCACCACGACCCCATCGCTTCCTTCCGTAACCCGTACAGATGTGAGCATTGACTCCGCTGATACATCGCCGACGGCCGGTGGGTTGCCCGGAAGGGGGGCTGCCACGTCTCCGCCTACTTCGGAACGGAGACCATGGAGCAGCAGCACTCGCTGTACCTCGTCACCCACTGCAGTCGCGTCAACACCTGCAGCGAGGTGCACGCGAACGCCGACCGGCGCCATCTCGTCCCCGTCGAGTTGTGCACTCTCGACGCCGGGCACACTCAGTAGATCGTCTCGCAGCATTCCAACGGCCACGTCAGCCTCCCCTCGTCTGCCCCTGGGCGAATCGTTGCCGCCACTCAAGATACGACACGACGTCTGCCGTGACAAGGTCGGCGTCATCGCTTCCGTATGCGGTGGCCGTGCGCCATCGGATGAGCTCGTCGTCGGGAACCGGAAGAAATGGAGCCCGCCGCCACCACCCGGCCCGAGCAAACGCGAAGACGGCCCCGACAGCGGTAGCCCAAAGGCGTGGCCGTTTCACGATCGCCAGGAACGTGTGCGAATCGATCATGTCTGTTGACGGTACACCGTTCGAGTAGAGCAGTAGATCAGTAGAACAGTACTGATCTACTTGCTACTGAGCTACTGAGCTACTGGTTCTCCGTCCCCCAAGCCTTCTGCTCCATCTAGGCTCGGTCGTGCGACAGAACAACGGAGGCTTCCCCAATGCAAGTGACCGCGGACGAATTGGCCTGGTTCGACGAG
>JAMBLK010000038.1 GCA_023336855.1 Actinomycetes bacterium | reverse complement strand
GCCATTTCACCCTGACGCGCTTTCCTGTCGTACTCGGCAGATACGTTTGGATTTCCTGCACTTCCATGACGAAAGGAAGTGTCGTGGATCTCAACCTCGTTGTCCTCGCTGGACGGATTGCTGCCGAACCCGAGATCAGGACGTTCGAGTCGGGCGCAACGCTCATGCGCCTCCTCGTGACCGTTCGCTCGGAGGAACCTCGCCGTCGATTGGACGTGATACCTGTGGTGCAATGGGACCCTGACCCCGATGACATGCCGGATGGTTCTCTGCGCGGTCGACCTGTGTGGGTCGCTGGCTCTGTGCAGCGACGTTTCTGGTCCGTCGACGACGGGCGCCACTCACGGATCGAGGTCATTGCACACGAGGTCGCGATCAGGGACGAGGAATCCAGTTTCACAGACGAGGCTGCGACCGCTTCCTAAGCCTCCTATTCTCACGGTACATGTCCCGTACAGTCATCGCAGCAGCATCAGTCGTAGCCGCCGAGGCAGGAAGCGCTGTCGCGGACGCCGGGGGCAACGCAGTCGATGCCGCCATTGCCGCGACAGTGGGTTCCATGTCGACAGAACTCGGAATCGTGTCCCCAGGGGGAGGTGCCTTCATCACCGTATGGCCTCCCCAGGGCGAGCCTGTCGTGATCGATGCCTATGCGGAGATGCCAGGGCGCGGTCTCGAGACGGGTAGAGCAGCGACGACCGACCGAGTGTTCATGGAGTACGGCGGTGGTATGGAGACCGTTGTTGGTTGGGGGAGCGTTGCGACCCCAGGCGCTTTCGCCGGATTCGATGTGGCCTCGTCCAGATTCGGCTCGGCACCTTGGGCTGAGCTCTTCGATGGAACCATCGCGATCCTACGCGACGGGTTCCCCGTGTCACAAGCAGCCGGCTACTACCTCGGCTACGCGTACGAAGTGATCTACGGCTGGAACAGCGAGGCGATCGCGATCCATCATCGACCCGACGGTGCGCCACTCCAGGGTGGAGATACTGTGACAAACGAGCCCCTTGCAGATTGTCTGACGGACCTTGCCCAGGAGGGGGCCGATCTCCTGTACCGCGGGGACCTCGGGGCAGCGCTTGCTCGAGCGAGCGAGGAGAGAGGGGGCCTGATAACCAGACACGACCTCGAGGAGTACGCACCCGTGGTGCGACCGCCGTCGAGAATCGGCATGCGGGGCTGGGACATCGCCACGAATGCGCCACCGGCGGTCGGCGGTGTCACGCTGACTGCGCTGCTCAGGTTGATCGAGCGACTCCACATTCACGGCTGGACCGCGCAGGAGGTGGCGAAGTACGCCGCGGCTCAGGACGCCGTGTTCTCGTTCCGACGATCCGAACTTGACGGAAATACTGATCGGTTCGTTGGCTCCGACCTTCTATTGGATCTGGCCGATGCAGGTGACCTGGTTGCAATCCACAGGTCACCGTCCACAGTCCACGCCTCGGCAGTCGATGAGACCGGATTGGCCTGTTCGATCACAGCATCCGCGGGATATGGGTCGGGCGCGGTGATCCCAGGAACGGGCTTTGGCCTCAACAACTCCCTCGGCGAACTCGAACTCACTACGGAGGGGCTCCACGTGCTCGAACCGGGAACCCGGCTCTTGTCGAACATGGCCCCGACGTGCGCAAGGTCGCCCGAGGGGGAGGTGTTCGCGTTGGGCTCGCCCGGCGCGGATCGCATCACATCGGCGATCGCGTCGGTACTCATGAACCACATCGTCTGTGGCATGTCTCTTGACGACGCCGTATCGCATCCTCGTATGCATGCTGAGATCTTTGGTGGCGAAGCGGTTCTGGCCGTTGAGCCAGGTATCGACACCTCGCAGGTCGATGGCCTCGCGATACGAGAGCTCCCGGAGCTGTCCATGTACTTCGGAGGCGTACAAGCAGCAATGTGGAACGGCGGTGAGACGCTCGGTGGAACTGCAGACCCTCGTCGGACGGGAGCAGTGCGCGTCGGAGGAGTTCGTGAGTGATGGCGACTCGCGCGCTGACGAGCCCTACTGGAGGACCGGAGGAAGATACCTCGCGTAGCCACCACGGAGAGCTGCGGTCAAATGGAGCGCTTGCGTAGCCTGAGGGCGTGAGCACTCGATTCGACAAGGACATTCTGAAACAGCCACGGTGGATCGTCGCTGTCATAATCGGTGTACTCGTATCGCTGCTGTTTGTTCGACTCGGTGTCTGGCAGCTCGATCGTCTTGCCGAGCGGCGAGAAGTAAATGCCACAATCGAGAGTCGCGCTGCTGAGCCGGATCGTCCCCTTGAGGGTGTCCTTGGCCAGCACGATGGTGACGTTGGCGCGATGAAGTACCGACATGTGAGCGTCGAGGGTGTGTACCGAACCGATGAGGAGTTCTTCTCCATCGGGAGAGCTGAAGGCGATATCAGAGGAACCCTCGTCGCAACGCCGATGGACCTCGATGACGGCACCGTCCTGATCGTTGTTCGTGGCCTCGTACCTCCAGACACACAGGGCCCACCGGCGCGCGGCTATGCACCGCCGAGCGGTCGCGTCATCGTGGAAGGTCGAATAGACGACGGTGAGCGGTCGACCGCGATCGGTGAACCCGAGCCTGACAACGGAAAGCTCACGTCCTTGAGCCGACTTGATCTCTCCTACATCGACAAGTGGATCGACGGTGACGTGCTGCCGGTTACGCTGCTGATTGAAAGCCAGTCTCCTTCGGATCCCGGAAGTACTCCGATTCGAGTCGCACCCGAGGAACTGACCGAAGGCTCGCACCTTGGATATGCGGTGCAGTGGTTCGCATTTGCGCTGATCGTGGCGGTTGGAGTCGGAGTACTCGTGTATCGAGCGGGGACGGACGAACCTAGCGACGAAACCGAGATGGATCGAACATCTCAGATGTGACGCCGAACTCCGCCACACCCGCCGGTACGTGGTTGTCGAGGATGAGGCCGGCGGCCATCGAGCCCATGGCAGGACTTGTATGCACGCCATACCCGCCCTGGCCGACGAGCCAAAAGAAGCCAGGAGTGTGAGGGTCACGACCAACAGCTGGGACTCGGTCGGGAGTGAAGGTTCGCAGCCCCGCCCACTGGTTCTTGACGGAACGGATGATCATCGTGGTCGCTTCCATGATCCGCTCGATACCGAGGGCGATATCGATCTCGTCATGTCGGGCATCGGATGGTTCCTGCGGAATCTCGCTCGCGGCTGAACCAAGGAGGAACGGTCCCTCCGGCTTCATGTACCAGGTCTCGCGCATTTCGACGACCACAGGCCAATCGTCAACGGGAACACCGGGATCGAAGGTGAAGGCCGAGCGTTTGAGGGGTGTGAGCCCTATGGGATCGACT
>JAMBLK010000037.1 GCA_023336855.1 Actinomycetes bacterium | reverse complement strand
TACCAGGTGTGGAACGTGCTGGCCGACGTCATCGAAGAGCACCCGGTGCTTCTCAACCGTGCGCCGACGCTTCACCGCCTCGGGATCCAGGCTTTCGAGCCGGTACTCGTTGAGGGCAAGGCCATCCGGCTACACCCCCTCGTGTGCGAGGCGTTCAACGCCGACTTCGACGGCGACCAGATGGCGGTTCACCTTCCGCTCTCCGCAGAGGCTCAGGCTGAGGCCAGGGTTCTCATGCTGTCGTCCAACAACCTCCTCTCGCCCGCTTCGGGTCGTCCGATCGTGACTCCATCCCAGGACATGGTCATCGGACTCTTCTATCTCTCGGAGATGACCGAAGATGCGAAGGGCGCCGGACGGGCGTTCTCGGACATCGAGGAAGCGATGATGGCGTACGAGGTCGGCGACCTCTCGCTCCACGCACCGATCAAGCTCCGTGTGGGCTGGCTCGCCGGTGATAAGGACATGCACGCTGCATTGAAGCGTTCACTCGGTTCCCTTATCGCGGACACGACTGTCGATCCGGAAGGGCTGACGGAGACTTCACTCGGGCGCGCTTTGGTGAACGAAGTGTTCCCTGCGGGCTTCCCGTACGTGAACGCTCCCGTTCTCAAGTCCGACGTTCGGACGTTGATCGACGAACTCATCCGTCACTACGACAAGCCGGACGTGGCGAACACGCTCGACGCCATCAAGACGTTGGGCTTCACATACGCGACGAAGGCTGGTCTGACGATCGGCCTCGAAGATGTGAAGACCCCGCCGGAGAAGGCCGAGATCATCGCAGCCTTCGAAAAGCGCGCTGAGAAGATGGAGGGTCTCTACCAGAAGGGTGTGATCACCGACGCTGAGCGGCAGCAGGAGCTCATCGAGATCTGGACCGAGGCGACCGAACAGGTAAAGGACGCCATGGCGGAGACGCTCATGGCTGAGAAGTTCAACCCCATGGACATGATGGTCCGATCGGGCGCTCGAGGGAACATCATGCAGCTGCGGCAGATCGCCGGCATGCGTGGCCTCGTGGCTAACCCGAAGGGTGACATCATCCCGCAGCCGATCAAGTCCAACTTCCGTGAAGGCCTGACCGTGCTTGAGTACTTCATCTCGACGCACGGCGCCAGGAAGGGTCTTGCCGACACGGCGTTGAGAACCGCCGACTCGGGTTACCTCACTCGCCGTCTCGTCGATGTCTCTCAGGAGATCATCATCCACGATGAGCCGACTGAAGACGCAGGCATCCTGATCAGGACCCGCGAGGACGACGGTTCTCCGGTGCGTCATCTCCAGAACCGCGTGTTCGGGCGGATGCTCGCCGAGTCAGTTAAAGACGGCCGCAAGCTCGTCGAACTTCCGGACGGACGGAAGCTGAAGGAAGGCTTCATCATCGATCGCGATGCCGTTATCGGCCTCGAGGAACTCGAAGAAGTCACCGAGGTTCGAGTCCGCTCACCGCTCACCGACGAATCCCGCTACGGGATCAGCCGCGACTCCTACGGCATCGACCTGGCGACCGGATCGATAGTCGAGATCGGTACCGCGGTCGGCATCATGGCGGCCCAGTCGATCGGCGAGCCGGGCACGCAGCTGACGATGCGTACGTTCCATACCGGCGGTGTCGCCGGCTTGGACATCACGCATGGTCTGCCACGCGTGGTCGAACTGTTCGAGGCCCGTACCCCGAAGGGGAAGGCGATCCTCGCCGACACCGGCGGTGTCGTGATGTTCGAGACCGACGAGGAGACGAACACGCGGTATCTGGTGATCGTCCACGGCGACGAGGAAGTGCGTTACGCATTGCCTCGCCGGGCACGGCCACGTGTCTCCGAGGGTGACATCATCGAGCCCGGGGCGCAGCTGACCGAAGGTCCGCTCGACCCGAAAGAGGTGCTCGAGGTCCAGGGAATCCGCGCATGCCAGCGCTACCTCGTGGACCAGGTCCAGGAGGTGTATCGCTCGCAGGGTGTCGACATCCACGACAAGCACATCGAGCTGGTCGTTCGTCAGATGCTCCGCAGGGTGCGCATCGCCAACCCGGGCGACTCGCAGTATCTCCCGAACGAACTCGCCGACCAGAAGGAGTTCCGTCAGGTCAACCGGGAGCTCGTCGAGGACGGCAAGGCTCCGGCCGAAGGCCGCCCAGAGTTGATGGGTATCACCAAGGCGTCGCTCGCAACGGATTCATGGCTGTCGGCTGCGTCCTTCCAGGAGACCACGAGGGTGCTCACGGAAGCTGCTCTGCAGTCGAAGTCGGACTTCATGCGGGGCCTCAAAGAGAACGTCATCATCGGCAAGCTCATCCCGGCCGGAACCGGTTCCGATCACTACCAGTCGATCGAACCGATGCTCCCCGATGCCAACGTCGTCACGGCGCTCGGCCTCTTCGGAGAGGAAGCCCCGGAGTCGGTTGACGAGGGCCTGCCCTCCGATCCGGCGGAGTGGCTTGCGTCGCTCGGCGGGACCGTGGAGGTCGAAGAAACCACGGACGACAAGTAGTCGAAACAACCAAGACGATCGAACGGAGGCGGCCCGAAAGGGCCGCCTCCGTCGCGTGCGCTGCCCATCGTTTGTGTCTACGTACACAAATAGTGTGAACGTAAGCACACACGATTCGGGATGGCGACGAGTGCCTTGTCGTTTGTGTCTATCTACACAGATAGTGTGAACGTAGACACAAACGATGGACGGGGCGTGTCCGCTGGCGGGCGGTCCGGCCTATCGTTGGTCCGTGCTCCGGTTCCCACTCCTCGGCGTCCCCGTCTCCATTCACTGGTCCTTCCTGTTCGTTGCCGTATTCGGACTCGGTGTGTATTCAGGATGGGAGATCGCTGCATGGACCGGCGCGGTCCTGATCGCAGTCCTTCTCCACGAGTCCGGGCATGCCTTCACTGCGAAGGCCTTCGGCGCTTCCCCCGTCTCGATCACGCTCTTCGCTCTCGGGGGGTTCACGTCGTGGGCAGCGCCCACGACCCTCGGTCCCGGACGCCGGTTCATCGTCTCGGCTGCCGGTTCGGCAGTCGGAATCGCTGCCGGTCTCGGAGTCATCGCGCTCAGCAGGTCCGGGGCATTCGACGGCGTTCCCGATCTGGTCTGGGTCTTCCTGCAAAGTTTCGTCTGGGCCGGCCTCGTGTGGGGAATTCTCAACTGGATACCGATACTCCCGCTCGACGGCGGCCACATGCTCCTACACGCCCTGGAGATGGTTACCCCGACGAAAGCAGCGCCGATCGCCCGGTGGATCTCCGTCGTCACCGGAGTAGCGGTCGTCGCCACCGCCTTCTATTTCGGAGAAACCTTCCTGGCGATCTTCGTAGCCATGATCACGTTCATGGGGTTCAGGGAGGGCAGGAGCGAGACCCCGAGGGCGCGTCCGACGCCGCGGGTCGAAGAGCCCCCGGACGCGGGGCCGCCGGTGTTCCCGATTTGAAAGTAGACCAGTAGATCAGTAGCAAGTAGATCAGTACCGGCCGATCATCTGCTCAACTGTTCTACTGCTCTACTGCTCTACGCTTTCCTCGTCTTGCGCACTAGAGCCAGGGGTCTATATACTTGCGAATCCGGTTTCCCGCCGGAGTCCGCGCTTACCCTGAGGCGTTCGTAAGAACGTTGTTGTGAGCGGAGTGACTCACAGAAGGGATCGGCGAAGTCGCTACATGTGACGGCGCCGGTTTTCGTTCGTTAGAACCCCAGTTCCGAACTCATCGGGCTCGGGTGCATCGAGAAGAGAGAGACGGTACCCACGTGCCGACCGTACAGCAGCTGGTCCGACAGGGCCGGAAGCCGAAGCAGAAGAAATCGAAGACCGTTGGTCTCGCAGGATCACCGCAGCGACGCGGTGTCTGCACTCGCGTCTACACCGTGACGCCGAAGAAGCCGAACTCCGCGCTCCGCAAGGTTGCCCGTGTACGGCTCACTTCTGGTGCCGAGATCACCGCCTACATCCCGGGTGAAGGCCACAACCTCCAGGAGCACTCAATCGTGCTCGTTCGCGGCGGCCGTGTGAAAGACCTTCCGGGTGTCCGCTACAAGGTCATCCGTGGTGCCCTTGATGCCTCAGGCGTCGACGGGCGCAAGCAAGCCCGTTCCCGCTACGGAACGAAGAAGGAGTCCTAGGCATGCGTCGCGCACCAGCCGAGGTTCGTAAAATCGAGCCAGATCCGGTTTACCGGTCCGTTCTCGTCAGCCAGGTCGTCAACAAGGTGCTCTGGCGTGGCAAGAAGGGCGCAGCACGCCGCATCGTGTACGGCGCCATGGACATCGTCGAGCAGCGCACCGGTTCGGACCCGCTCACCGTTCTCAAGCGTGCGGTCGACAACATCCGGCCCTCCGTCGAGGTGCGGTCGCGCCGTGTCGGTGGCTCGTCGTACCAGGTTCCCGTTGAGGTTCGGCCCCGACGCGGACAGACCCTTGCCGTTCGTTGGCTCGTCGAGTTCGCCCGCAAGCGCAAAGAGCCCACGATGGCGATGCGTCTCGCGAATGAGATCCTCGATGCAGCCAACCGCTCCGGCGCAGCAGTGAAGCGCCGCGAAGACGTCCACAAGATGGCGGAGTCCAACAAGGCCTTCGCCCACTACCGCTGGTAGTCCGAAAGCACTGAGACCTCATGGCACGCAGCATTCCCCTCGAGAAGATCCGCAACATCGGGATCATGGCCCACATCGACGCGGGCAAGACCACGACGACGGAGCGGATTCTCTACTACACGGGACGCACCTACAAGCTGGGTGAGGTCCATGAGGGCGCGGCCGTGATGGATTGGATGGAACAGGAGCAGGAGCGCGGCATCACGATCACGTCAGCCGCGACGACTTGCGCCTGGAACGATCACGTCATCAACATCATCGACACCCCGGGGCACGTCGACTTCACGGTCGAGGTCGAGCGTTCGCTTCGCGTTCTCGATGGTGCTGTCGCCGTTTTCGATGCCGTCTCGGGTGTCGAACCGCAGTCGGAGACCGTCTGGCGTCAGGCCGACAAGTACGGTGTTCCGCGGATCTGCTTCATCAACAAGATGGACCGGATCGGTGCCGATTTCTATGCCGCCACTGAATCGATCATCGACCGCCTCGGTGGAAACCCCGTCGCCATCCAGATTCCGATGGGGGCCGAGTCCGAGTTCCACGGGGTCATCGACCTCGTTGAGATGAACGCCATCATCTGGCACGACGAAGAGGGCAAAGAGCGCGAAGTCGTCGAGATCCCGGACGAGTACCTCGAGGTCGCCCGGGAGTGGCATCACAAGATGCTCGACGTCGTCGCCAACGAGAACGAAGAACTCCTCGAGAAGTACCTCGAAGATCACGATCTCGACCCTGAAGAGATCCGCAGCGTCATCCGTTGTGGAACGATCAACCGGAAATTCGTGCCGGTGATGCTCGGTTCCGCGTTCAAGAACAAGGGCGTGCAGCCGTTGCTCGATGCGATCGTCGCGTACCTCCCGTCGCCGGCGGAACTCCCCCCGGTCGAAGGGTTCAAGCCGGGCCGCGAAGACGACACC
>JAMBLK010000036.1 GCA_023336855.1 Actinomycetes bacterium | reverse complement strand
GTGCCGGAGAGACCAAGGATGAGGGCGACCTTCTCTTCGCCGTCGACATCCGGGAACGTCTTCAAACCGGAGTGAAGGGCAAGGCCGCCCTTCTCGAAAACGAGGTGGTTCCACATGCGGAGTCCACCCATCTTCGCTTCACCGAAGTAGTCAGATCCGAAGACCCGTGTCACATAGTTCTCGTGATCGACAGCGATGAGGGCGTCATCAGACTTCCCCGGGGCTTTGAGGCCCGGCGTATAGATGACGGTGAAATCAGGCCCCCAGGCGTCGTCCTTCGGGAAGAACAGCTGCTGCATCATTGCCGGGATGTTCGCCGACGTCTTCTCCATGTAGAGGCGACTTGCGGTGCGGAAACTCGGATCTGGTCCGATGTATCCCTCGATCAGGATCATGTCCTTGTCGGCGATGTAGGCATCCTGCTTCGCCGACCAATCGTCGAACTCGGCGCGGGTCATCGCCGGCTTGAACGTCTCATCATCGTCGACGAAGAACGTCGACTTCGAGAGTCTCGCCTTCATCTCAGCCTTGTAGCTGAGATTGCCGAACTCCGTCTCGACGATGCGAGGCATGTGCTCGAGGGTCCATGCCCGCATCTCTTCCTGCGTCGGGTTCTTCGCAACCGACGCCGCGTGAGGCAGTTTGATTGCCACGCTGAATCCTCCCTTAGTTGTCTTCTCTACGTTTTCTAGAAGCGCCCTAGGCGACTGTGATCGATTCGTCCAGATAGACGTCCTGAATGGCGTGCAGGAGCGAAGCTCCCTCAGCCATGGGTCGCTGGAACGCCTTGCGACCCGAAATCAGGCCCAATCCGCCCGCGCGCTTGTTGATGACTGCAGTCCGGACCGCCTGCTCGAGGTCGCCGGCACCCGACGATGCTCCGCCACTGTTGATGAGCCCGGCACGTCCCATGTAGCTGTTGACGACCTGCCAACGGGTGAGATCGATCGGGTGGTCGGTCGTCAACTCGTCGTACACGAGCGGATGGGTGCGTCCGAATCCAACGGCTCCGTATCCGCCGTTGTTCGTCGGCTGCTTCTGCTTGATGATGTCGGCCTCGATCGTGACACCCAGGTGGTTCGCCTGGCCTGTCAAGTCCGCGGAAGCGTCGTATGACACGCCATCGACGGTGAAGGAACTGTTGCGCAGGTACGTCCAGAGCACGGTGAACATCCCGAGCTGGTGTGCCCGCTCGAACGCCTCGGAGACCTCCTGGAGCTGACGCATCGATTCGTCGGAACCGAAGTAGATCGTGGCACCAACACCCGCCGCACCAAGGTCCCACGCCTGTTCGACCGACCCGTACATGACCTGGTCGTGGGTCGCCGGATAGGTGAGCAGTTCGTTGTGGTTGATCTTCACGATGAACGGGATCCTGTGCGCGTGGCTGCGCGACGCCATTCCGAGAACGCCAAAGGTCGTGGCGACGGCGTTGGTGCCGCCCTCGATGGCGAGATCGATGATGTTGATCGGGTCGAAGTAGATCGGGTTCGGGGCGAAGGAAGCGGCTCCTGAGTGCTCGATTCCCTGGTCGACGGGGAGGATAGAGACGTAGCCAGTTCCGGCGAGTCGGCCGGAATTGAAGAGGAGTCCGAGGTTCCGGAGAACCTGTGGGTTCCGGTCGGTCTGAGTAAAGACCCGTTCAATGAAATCCGGGCCGGGGAGTTGCAGACTGTCCTTCGAGACAGCGGGGGTGTCGAAGTCGAGGAGTGCTTCGGCATCGTCGCCTAGCAGTGCGTGGATATCCATGAGGTCTCCTTGGGAGGGGTGTGCCCTTGATTATCGCGGATATCTGTTCTTCTCGACAACCAATCTCCCCAAATCCGCGTACCCAGGGTACGCGGCGTCCTATTTGGCGCTGTGAGCCCGCGGAATGGGGACTAGATGCCGAGGAAAGCGGCGGCATCCTCAGCGACGGCTTGCGCCCTCTCCAGCAACGCTTCTTCCGCCCTCAGCCAGTCGTCCCCGGTCTCACCGCGCAGGTCGACGTAGATCTTCAGCTTCGGTTCGGTTCCCGACGGTCGGATGAGCGCCCTCCCTGCATCGCCCAGGGAGAGTTCGACGAGCGGCGTGGCTGCCAGGTACCGCGGCCGATCTTCGGCCCCGAGGCGATAGTCGGTGACTCCCACCACGGGGAGGCCACCTAGCGTGTCCGGTGTGCGTTCGGCGAGCAGCGCCATGGCCGCTGCGATCTCGTCGGCGCCCTCGGCACCGGGGCGAACGATGCTCTTCTGGGTCGAGACCCAGAGTCCGTGCGTTTCGTAGAGCCGTGCAAGTCGGTCCCAGACGGTCTCTCCGTCACCTTTGGACTCGGCGACAAGCGCCGCAAACGCGACCGCTGCCGAAATTCCGTCTTTGTCCCGCACGGTCTGTCCAACGGAGTATCCGAGCGCTTCCTCGTATCCGAAGACGAACTTGCCGCGATCCTCGGCCTCGAGATCGAGAGCCGCGTTCCAGATCCACTTGAACCCGGTGAGGGTCCTGTCGTAGACGGCGCCGTAGTGCTCAGCGATCGACTGCAACATCGGTGACGACACGATGCTGTTCATCACGATCGGTTGTTCGACGCCGGCACCGCTGAGCATGTAGTCGGCGAGGAGGACGCCGATCTGGTTCCCGCTGAGCTGTCGGTAGCCACTCCCGGGCTCGGGAATCGACACGGCCAGCCGATCGGTGTCCGGGTCGTTTGCTATCACGAGATCGGCGTCGATGGCTGATGCGAGTTCGTGGGAAAGATCCATCGCGCCGGGCTCTTCCGGGTTGGGGAATGCGACGGTCGGGAAATGGCCGTCCGGCTCGAACTGGGCCGCGACGGGGTGGACATGGGGGAAACCGAATCGGTCGAGTGCGGCAACGACATACTTCCCGCCGACGCCGTGCATCGCCGTGTAGACGGTGCTGATCGTTCGATCACCCGTCGTGGTCGGGAGGCTCTGGGCGACCTCGTGGAGGTACTCATCGAACATCTCTTCGCCGATGGGTCGAGCGGCAGCGCCGACGATCTCGGCCCACGGAACCTCAGAAGCGCGTCTCACTGCGGCAATCGCCGATGCGATCTGGGTGTCGGTCGGCGGGATGATCTGTGCACCGTTTGCTGCATAGACCTTGTAGCCGTTGTCGGCAGGAGGATTGTGCGAAGCGGTAACGACGATCGCGGCAACACCACCGAGGCTCAGCGAGGCGTACGCCACGAGCGGAGTGGGCACCGGATCCTCGAAGTATCTGACCTGGAACCCGGCGGCAACGAGCACCGCGATCGTGTCCTCCATGAACGTGGCTGAAGAGAGCCGAGCGTCGCGGCCCACGACAACGGGCCCCTCTTCGGTCCCGGTTGTTGCGAGCAGGTAGTCGGCGACGCCTCGAGTCGCTCGGATCACCGTCGCTCGGTTCATCCGATTCGATCCGGCCTCAACGCGGCCGCGCAGGCCGGCGGTTCCGAATTGGAGCGTCGCTCCCATCCGTTCGGCGAGTTCGTCGAGATTCCGCGAATCGACGATTCCCTGAAGTTCGGCCCTGGTGATCGGATCGGGATCTCCGGCGATCCACTCGGCTGCTGATGCGTAGAGATCTTTCATGTCTCCAAGGGTAATGAATCGGAGCAGGCCGGAAGCCGCCCATGTGTCTTTCACGGGAGAGGACCATCGGCCCCCTTGTGCGGGTCGTCCTCCCCTGCCCGCCCAGGACACTGGTGCGTACGATGGAATGACCGATGTCCACTCCGCTCATCCGCCGCCGCCTTCGTGTCTCCGGGATTGTCCAGGGAGTCGGTTTCCGGCCGTTCGTCTACGGGCTTGCAGTCGAGACAAGACTGGCCGGCTTCGTCGGCAACGACACCGATGGGGTCTTCATCGAGATCGAGAGCGAGGCCGCGACGCTCGACGCCTTCGTCGCTGCCCTCGAGGCGTCCGGACCACCGGCGGCACGGATTCAGCGGATCGACTCCGAAGACATCCACCCAGTCGGAGACACGTCGTTCCGAATCGTTGCGAGTCACCATGCCGAGACCGGAACCGCCCTCGTCTCTCCAGACCTCCGGACGTGCGACGACTGCCTTCGTGAACTCCACGACCCGGAAGACCGCCGGTACCAGTACCCGTTCATCAACTGCACGAACTGCGGACCCCGATTCACGATCACCGAGCGAACTCCCTACGACCGCCCCAACACCACGATGCGGCCGTTCGAGATGTGCGACGCGTGTTCGGCGGAGTACCGAGACCCGGCCGATCGGCGTTTCCATGCCCAGCCGAACGCATGCCCCGAATGCGGACCGTCTGTGCGAGCCATCCCACCGGCCGGAGATCCCATCGCCGACGCCAGGCGACGCATCACCGCGGGCGAGGTCATCGCGATCAAGGGACTCGGCGGCTTCCATCTCGCGTGTGATGCAGGCTCCGACCCTGCGGTCGCTCTGCTCCGAGAACGCAAGGGCCGCGTCGAAAAGCCGTTCGCGGTCATGGTGTCCAATCTTGAGATCGCCCGATCTATCTCCTTCATCGACGCGGACGAGGCTCGCCTCCTGACCTCTCGGGAACGACCGATCGTCCTACTGGCCAAACGCACGACCACGGCAGTCTCCGAACTCGTCGCACCCGGCAATGGGTATCTCGGAGTCATGCTCCCGTATACGCCGCTGCACGACCTGCTGATCGAACCGGGAGACGTGTGGGTGATGACGTCGGGCAACCTCTCCGAAGAGCCGATCGTCACGACGAACATCGAGGCGATTGAGCGCCTCGGCGTGCTCGCAGATGGCTACCTGGTCCACGATCGGGACATCCACGTTCCGTGTGACGATTCGGTCGTCCGCATCCTTGACGGTGCCGAGTACCCGATCCGGCGCTCGCGCGGGTACGCGCCGTTTCCGGTGCCTCTCCCCTTCGAGTCACCACCGATCCTTGCGACGGGAGGTGAGCTGAAAGCGACGTTCTGCCTGGCTGCCGGGTACGACGGCTTCATGAGCCAGCACATCGGCGACATGGAGAATCTCGAGACACTCGATGCCTTCACCCGCGCCGTCGACCACTTCATCGACCTCTTCCGCATCGAGCCAGAAGTCATCGCCACCGACCTCCACCCCGGATATCTCTCGACGAAATGGGCCGAGAGACAGAGCCTCCCCGTCGTCAAGGTGCAGCACCACCATGCACACATCGCGTCGGTGATGGCCGAGCACGGAGTTCGCGATTCGGTCATCGGGTTCTCGTTCGATGGAACCGGCTACGGAGCCGATGGCACAATCTGGGGCGGAGAGGTTCTCGTTGCCGGCTACGAGGACTTCGAACGCGTCGGCCATCTCAAGGCGACCCCGCTCCCGGGCGGAGATGCCGCCGTGAAGTCCCCGGCCAAGATGGCACTGTCATACCTGCACACCGCCGGCATTCCGTGGAGCGACGATCTCCCACCGGTCTCGGCTCTCCCCGCAACTGAACGAGCCGTCCTGACCGCCCAACTCGATCGTGGAATCAACACGGTCCCCACCACCAGCATGGGCCGCCTCTTCGACGCCGTCTCAGCGATCGCGGGCGTCCGACAGTCAGTCACGTATGAAGCTCAAGCCGCCATCGAATTCGAGGCTCTCATCGATAGATCAGAGGGAGGCGCCTACACGTTTGTCATCACTGAGCGAGACGGACTGTTGGTGATCGATCCATCTCCCACTCTTCGGTCGCTGGCCGACGATTTCGTCGCAGGCGAAGCGGTCGGAGTTATCGGTGCGCGGTTCCACCGGGGCGTCACAAACGTGATCGTCGAGACCGCCGAGCGCGTTCGCATGCGAACGGGCCTCACTACCGTTGGATTGAGCGGAGGAGTGTTCCAGAACGTGACGTTGACACGCGCGGCCAGGACGGCGCTGGTCGAGAGAGACTTCGAGGTACTGCTGCATCGGCTCGTGCCTCCCAACGACGGAGGTCTGGCGCTCGGCCAGGCCGTGATCGCCGCGGCGAGGAGATAGATCGATATGTGTCTTGGCATCCCCGGAAAGATCATCGAGATCACCGGCGAGGGCGTGACGATGACGGGGAAGGTGGACTTCGACGGCATCGTCAAAGAGGTGAGCCTCGCCTATGTACCGGACATCTCGGTCGGGGACTACACGATCGTCCACGTTGGCTTCGCCATCACACAACTCGACGAAGAAGCCGCCCTCGAGACACTGGCCCACCTCCAGGAGATGGAGGCCGTCGAAGTCGAACTTGATCCCGACGCCGCACTTGCAGCAGAAGAAGCGATCGTCAAGGGCAACGAGTGAAATACCTCGACGAGTTCCGGGATCCCGATCTGGCCCTGCGACTCCTCGACGAGATCGCCGGGATCACAACGAAACACCACGTCCTGATGGAGG
The DNA here is from genome assembly GCA_023336855.1 of Actinomycetes bacterium. Classification (GTDB taxonomy): domain Bacteria; phylum Actinomycetota; class Acidimicrobiia; order Spongiisociales; family UBA5794; genus JAHEEL01. The sequence continues at coordinate 6,854 of JAMBLK010000036.1, read as the reverse complement.
TCTGCGGCGGACAGACACACTCGATCATTCGCAACGGTATCGACCGTCTTCTCCCCGACGACATCGAAATGGTTCACGGCCCCGGGTGTCCGGTCTGTGTGACGCCGCTCGAGACGATCGACAAGGCACTGGAGATCGCTTCACGCGACGGGGTCATCTTCTGCTCCTTCGGAGACATGCTGCGTGTCCCCGGATCCGGACGTGACCTGTTCTCGGTCAAGAGCACCGGCGGCGACGTGCGCATCGTCTACTCACCCCTCGATGCCGTTCAGATAGCGAGAGACAACCCGGATCGCGAGGTCGTGTTCTTCGGGATCGGGTTCGAGACGACCGCACCGGCGAACGCTATGGCCCTCTACCAGGCGAAGCAAGAGGGCCTCACCAACTTCTCGATGCTTGTGTCTCATGTCCTCGTCCCCCCTGCCATGCGCGCCATCCTCGATTCCCCGACGAACCGGGTGGAGGCATTCCTCGCCGCCGGGCATGTCTGCTCCGTGATGGGCTACGAGGAGTACTTCCCCATCGCTGAACAGTACGGAACGCCGATCGTCGTCACCGGTTTCGAGCCCCTCGATCTCCTCCAGGGCATCAAGATGGCGGTCCTTCAACTCGAAGAGGGTCGGGCCGAGGTCGAGAACGGATACCAACGAGCGGTGACCAGGGGAGGCAACATGCCGGCGCAGCAGATGCTTGCCGATGTCTTCACCACGGTCGACCGCAACTGGCGAGGCATCGGAGCGATCCCCCAATCCGGCTGGGCGCTGGGCACTGACTACGAGGCATTCGATGCCGCCGAACGGTTCGCCGTCACCGATATCGACACGATCGAGTCGCCGCTCTGTCATGCCGGAGAGGTGCTGCGCGGCATGCTGAAGCCAGATCAGTGCCCGGCGTTCGGGAAGGAGTGCACGCCCCGCACCCCGCTCGGAGCCACGATGGTGTCTGCTGAGGGGGCCTGCGCCGCCTACTACCTGTACGGACGGTTCAAGGAGTTGGAGGCAACACCATGACGATCGAGAACTGGACGTGTCCGATGCCGCTGCGGGATCACCCGACGATCGTGATGGGCCACGGCGGCGGTGGTCAGCTCTCAGCGGAACTCATCGAGCATCTGTTCGTGCCTGCATTCGGCAACGAAGAACTCGCCGAACTCGCCGATGCAGCGGTGCTGGATCTCGAGGGAAGCATCTCGTTCTCGACGGACACGTTCACCGTTCATCCCCGGTTCTTCCCCGGTGGCGACATCGGCGAGCTCGCGATCAACGGAACCGTGAACGACGTCGCGATGCGGGGGGCCGTCCCGCGGTATCTGAGCGTCGGCCTCGTTTTGGAAGAGGGCCTTCCCATGGCGGAACTCGGCGTCATCGTCGATTCGATGGCGAAGGCTGCGGCACATGCAGGCGTGACGATCGTCACCGGAGATACCAAGGTCGTCGATCGCGGTCACGGCGACGGTATCTACATCAACACGACCGGGATCGGGATCATGCGCGACGACACAGACATCCGACCGCAGCGGGCTACCCCCGGTGACGTCATCATCGTGTCGGGCACGATGGGCGACCACGGCATGGCGATCATGTCGGTTCGCGAGGGCCTCGAATTCGAAGCATCCATCCCGTCCGACTCGGCCGCTCTCAACCACATGATCGGAGACGTGCTGGACACCGGGGCCGACGTCCACGTGCTTCGAGACCCGACGCGGGGAGGGCTTGCCGCATCCCTGAACGAGATCGCCACTGCCGCCGATGTCGGTGTTCTCATCGACGAGCGCGCCATCCCCGTTGATCGCACCGTGGCTGCGGCCTGCGAGATGCTCGGCATGGATCCGATGTACGTTGCCAACGAGGGGAAAGTGGTCGCTTTCGTGGTAGCCGATGACGCCGACCGGGTTCTGAACGCAATGCGATCGCACCCCGAGGGTGTCAACGCGACGATCATCGGAGAGGTCACCGATACACATCGCGGCATGGTCGCCGCAAGGACGCCGCTCGGCTCGACGCGCGTCGTCGATATGCAGGTCGGTGAGCAACTCCCAAGGATCTGCTGAGATTCCGCCGGATGGGGGATCAACTCTCTTGACAAGACTCGCCGATGCTTGCATGCTGTAAGCATGCCGAATGTACTCATACGTGATGTTCCCGAAGACGTACACACCGAGCTCGTCCTCCGCGCTTCGAACGCAGGTCAGTCGCTGCAGCACTACTTGAAGACAGAGCTTGAGCGTCTCGCACGAACACCGACACTCGAGCACGTGCTCGCCCGCATCGAAGCCAACGGTGGCGACAGCGAAATCGGTTTCGCCAAGGCCGTGGCACTCATTCGTGAAGGGCGAGACGGCCGTTGATCGTCCTTGATGCTTCGATTCTCGTAAGCCTTGTCGGCGATGACGGCGAGGCCGGGCGTCATGCTCGTTCGATTCTCGCCGAGCAGGTCGACGCATCGATCCCGGACCTCGCCGACGTGGAGACGATGAGTGCCCTGCGCCGCCGGTGGCTCGCAGGAGAGCTCGATCCTGAGCGATTCGAATCGGCCATCGAGTATCTCACCGAACTGCCGGTCATGCGTCATCCGGCGTTGCCCCTGCTTCCCCGCATCTTCGCCCTCAAAGAGAACCTGACTCCGTATGACGCCACATACGTCGCACTCGCAGAAGCGCTCAACTGTCCGCTCGTCACCGCTGACGCCCGTCTCTCGATTTCACCGGGTATCCGATGCGAGGTGCAGCTCGTTGACTGAGTCCTATCCGACGAGGGCAACCCCGGTCTCGACCGCTTCCATGTTGACCTCGGCAAACGAGCCGGCGCCGGCCGCCTCCCGGAGCGCATCGAGTGGATAGGGGTTCGTGATCGCCAGTGCGGCGGACAAGTAGACGAGGCCCATCGACGTCTTCGGGATGCGCTTCTCAGCCGACTTCGGGTCGATCACAACGACACGAGCCGCCGTATCGAGACTCGCGTATTCGGGGATCGTCAGCACGAGATCGTCCGCTGTCATCGCAGCGAGATACGGCTGCGCCTTGCCGTAGCCGTCGACCGAGATGATGGCCAGAACGTCGGGCCTCGACACAGCGGTCAGCGGCATCTCTGCTGGTGCCAGCCAGAGCTCCGAGACGGAATGGCCGGACTTCACCGTTACGGGGTAATCATCTCGTTGCGCCGCCCACAGTCCTGAACGAATCGCACCGAGGGCGACGAGCCGCGACGCCGAACGGATCTTCCCGCCGGCGGATCCCGCCACGACGAGCGACATCGGACGGTCCAGCGTCGCTTCGAAGTCGACGGGAATCGGGCGGGCGCTCATGACAGGACTGCCCACAACTGCTTCGTGTGCTTCGCGGTAGCCGGCTGCATACTCGGTGGTCTCTCGTTCGTAGAGCAGACCGGGTTCCATCCCCCACGAGCGCATGGAGTCCTCCATGCCGGCCCGGGTGAACTTGTTCGATCGCACGTAGTAGGCGGTGCAGAGATCCCAGACATCGAGGAGAGCGAACCCCGGCTTCTCCATGGCTGCTGCGAACCGACCGGCGAGGTCGCTGTCGAACGACGAACCGCGATAGACGTATGCGGCGCCGTTCACTCCGACCGTTGCACAGATATCAAGCGGGTGCTCCAGGTTGCCGAGCGGCGTCGTCGACGTGATCCCGCCCTCGGGTGTCGTTGTCGAATGCTGGCCTCCGGTCATTCCGAAGTTCAGGTTGTTCATCACGATGACGGTGATCCCGATATTCCGCCGGGCTGCCGAAACGAGATGCGTTCCCCCGATCCCGGTTCCCCCATCACCCATGATTACAACGACCTCGAGGTCGGGGTTGGCGAGCTTGATCCCGGTTGCATAGGTTGTCGAACGCCCATGAAGACCATGGAAAGCAGACGTGACGAAGTACTGGTCGGAGAGCCCCGAACACCCGATGTCGGATACGATCACGACCTTCGCCGGATCGAGGTCGAGTTTGATCAACGCTTCGTTGAGTCGATCGAGGATCGGACCGTGTCCGCAGCCCGGACAGAAGGGATACGGATCGTCGGTCCGGAATGTTGCGATGGGGGTGATCGTGATCGCACTCATCGCACCGCCTCCATGATCTCGTCGATCGTGATGAGCCCACCGTCAATCCGATTCACTCCCACAACCTCCCGACCGGCAGCTATCCGCTCGATCTCTCTTCCGTATAAACCCATGTTGAGTTCCGGCACAACGATTCGCTGGACACCGTCGAAGGCATCGAGCAAGGCCGTCTCGGGAATCGGCCAGAGGCTCTGAACCACCAGGTTCGACACGACGACGCCTTCGGTTCGCAGTCGGGCGACCGCCGCTCGAGCCGCGCCGGCTGTGACCCCATAGGAGACCACGATCGTGTCGGCCTTCGGATCGAGATCGGTATCGACCATCTCGATCTCGTCCCGATGGGCCTCGATCTTCGCGATGAGATGCTCGTTCAGCGCCCCGACCTTGGCTGCGTTCTTGGTGATGTAGGCGCCTTCGTCATGGGTGGATCCCGTGAACCGGAACGCGTCTCCGTCGCCGTAGCGTCGCATCGGTTCGACGGCATCGGCCGGTTCCCACGAATACGGCAGACCCTCGTGCTTCTCAGGTCTCTCCGTGCCGTGAGCAACCGTGGAGTCGTCCACGTCGACCGCCGACAGCGTCATCGCCAACTCTTTGTCGGTCAAGACGAACACCGGACAACGGAACCGTTCGGCCAACTCGAATGCCTTCACCGTGAACGAGTACGACTCCGGCACGCTCGACGGGGCGAGCACGATGATCGGGTAGCCGCCGGCCGTTCCCCAGCGGATGAACTGGACGTCACCCTGTGCAACGGTGGTTGCTCCACCGGTCGCTGGACCGAGGCGCTGCACATCGACGATGACGAGCGGAACCTCGCCCATGATCGCGAGGCCGATGCTCTCGGAGTAGAGACTGATTCCGGGGCCGGAAGTGGCGGTCATCGCCTTCGACCCCGACATCGCGGCACCGAGGCACATGCCGATCGAGGCGATCTCGTCTTCGCCCTGTATCGCGATACCGCCGACCTTCGGGATCTCACGCATCATCGCCATCAGGATCCCCGATGCAGGAGTGATCGGGTATCCGGCAAAGAACGTGCATCCGGCGTCGATGGCGCCGCGCACGATCGCGGTCGTTCCATCGATGTATTCGCGACTGGGTGCTTCTGTGTTAGCCGTCATGCCGTCAGGCTAGATACGGCGCGGGCCATCGGTAGCGCTTCCGTCGCGCGTGTGTAGGTGTCTGTCTCGGCGACACGCACACACGCGCGATCTGAAGCTACCGACCTGCTACTCGTCCGAACCGCCGGCAGAGGCGTTTGCGATCTCGGCAACGATGTCGGCGTTGGCCAGTGTGGTCACGTCGCCGAGTTCGCGATTCTCCGAGATGTCTTTGAGCAGTCGCCTCATGATCTTCCCGGAACGGGTCTTCGGAAGGTCCGCCGTGAACACGATGCTCTTCGGCTTGGCGATCGGACCGATCGTGTCCGCCACGTGACTCCGGAGTTCCTGCAGGAGATCTTCACTACCGACGAAGCCGCCCCTGAGCGTGACGAACGCAGCGATCGCCTGGCCGGTGACCGGGTCTGCGCGACCGACGACCGCCGCTTCTGCGACCGACGGGTGCGAGACGAGCGCCGACTCGACCTCCGTAGTGGAGATGTTGTGACCGGCGATGAGCATGATGTCATCGACCCGACCGAGTAGCCAAAAGTAGCCCTCGTCGTCACGTTTGACACCGTCCCCTGGGAAGTACATCCCTTCGAACCGCGACCAGTACGTGTCGATGTAGCGCTGATCGTCTCCGTAGATCGTGCGGAGCATCGAAGGCCACGGCTTAGTGAGCGCAAGGAATCCGCCGCCGGGTATGCCAACGTCGTTGCCGTCCTCGTCGACGGCTGCCGCGCCGATGCCGGGGAACGCGAACGTCGCCGAACCGGGCTTCGTCGCCACGGCTCCGGGAAGTGGCGTGATCATGATCGCGCCGGTCTCGGTCTGCCACCACGTGTCGACGATCGGACAGTTCTCGCCACCGATGTGCTCGTGGTACCACATCCAGGCTTCGGGGTTGATCGGCTCGCCGACCGTGCCGAGCAGCCGAAGCGACGACATGTCGTGCATCGCCGGGAACTCATCGCCCCACTTCATGAACGCACGAATCGCCGTCGGGGCGGTATAGAAGATCGTGACCTTGTAATCCTCGATGATCTGCCACAGCCGGTCCTTGCCGGGAGTATCGGGCGTGCCTTCATACATGACACCGGTCACACCGTTAGCGAGCGGCCCGTACACGATGTACGAATGGCCGGTGACCCAGCCGATGTCGGCGCCACACCAGTAGACGTCGTCGTCTTTGATGTCGAAGACGAGAGAGTGCGTCGTCATGACGCCGGTCAGGTATCCGCCCTGGGTGTGGACGATCCCCTTCGGCTTGCCGGTGGTTCCGGACGTGTAGAGAATGTAGAGGAGGTCCTCGGCGTCCATCACCTCCGGCTCACAGACCTCGGACTGGTCCTCCATCAGGTCATGCCACCAGAAGTCGCGACCTTCGGTCATCGAGACTTCGTTCTTCGCCCGCTCGACGACGACGACGTGCTCGATCGTCGGGGAGGCTTCGACTGAAACGTCGGCGTAATCCTTCAGAGGGAACACAGAACCCCTGCGCCAGGAACCGTCCTGCGTCACAAGAACCTTCGCCGTGCCGTCCTGGATTCGGTCGGCCAGTGAGTCCGACGAGAAACCACCGAAACACACCGAGTGGACCGCGCCGATCCTCGCGCAGGCGAGCATGGTGATCGGGAGTTCGGGGACCATCCCCATGTAGACGGCGACCCGGTCGCCCTT
>JAMBLK010000035.1 GCA_023336855.1 Actinomycetes bacterium | reverse complement strand
GTGATCGAAGCCATCGCACCGATCCGACGTGAGAACGTCGTCTTCGGTCAATACGATGCAGGTGAGATCGACGGTGCAGCCGTCCCCGGCTACCGGGACGAAGACGGCGTCGCACCCGATTCCCGAACCCCCACGTTCGTCGGCATCGAGCTCGAGGTCGATACGTGGAGGTGGAGAGGTGTTCCGTTCTACCTCCGAACCGGCAAGCGTCTCCCGAAACGCCTCACCCAGATCGCGGTGACGTTCCAACGGCCCCCGCTCTGCATCTTCCACGGGCACCGGGACTCGTGCGTCATCGACCCGAACGTGCTCCTGATCACGTTGCAACCCGACGAGGGGTTCACCGTCGTCTTCAACGTGAAAGCACCAGGAGAGACGTTCACTCTCGATTCTCAGTTGCTGAACTTCAGTCACAGCGAGGTGTACGGAAGGCTCCCCGACGCCTATCAGACGCTGATCCTCGACGTGATCGAAGGCGACCAGACGCTCTTCGTCCGATCGGATGAGGTCGACGCGTCATGGCGTCTCTACGACCCGCTCCTCGACTATCACCCCGAGCCTCACCGCTACACAGCCGGCACGTGGGGTCCGGCCGTGATCAACCCCACGCTGGCATTCGGCGGCAAGGAGTGGACGGGCAGCGACGTCGCCCCGTAGCCGGATCACCGACGCAGGGTGAGCCTGGATCACCTCTGGAGCAATCCGGCGCTTTGGAAATGGGCGGGGTCGGCTACGACGGGGGAGACAGCAGGCAGTAGTACGCCGTACGTATCACGTAGTACGACCCCGAATCTGAGGTGAGATCCACGTTCCGAGAGCCGTGTTCAACGCTCCGGGTCTCTCGAGGTGCTCGCGCAGAACCCGAGCGGATTCCCCGGCCGCGACGCCTCCGAGTCGTACTACGTCACTACGGTCCGAAACCGACTGGACTACCGGCGTCCTCGCCATACCCCGCGCAAGCCGAAGAACCGGGATTCTTCTCCGTGGGTTCGATGCCGACGCCGATGAGTCTTCGATCGTTGCTGCCTTGACCCCCTCCGCCTCGCTGCGCTCGGCACCTCCCCCTGATGGGGAGGAAGAAGACAGACGGGGAGGAGGAAGAGAGGCGAGACGCCGGTCGCCGGGCACCAGACGCCAGAGGGACCCGGGATCGGCTACCAGCGACTGGCGGCTCGCGGCTGGCAGCTGGCAGCTCGTAGCTTGCGGCTCGCAGCCGGCAGCTACGCAAGTCTCACGATGTCACTCGTTGCGAATATGGGACCCACTTCGATTCCTAGGAACCGTTCGTACAGCTCGGCAGGAACGCTGATGTCTGCGACGTAGAGCTCGCCGACGTGGGACTCGACGCCCGGTGCTCTCGGCCCTTCCTTGGGGAGCGCGAGGGTCATCGTCGCGGTCGCCCGGATCGCCGGGTCGAACACGGTCCCCGTTGTTGTGTCGATGCCCGATGGTGCATCGAGCGAAAGGACCGGTGCCGCTTGCTCGTTCGCCCAGCGGATCAGCGTTGCCGCTTCACCCCGCGGTGCGCCTTTGAGGCTGTATCCGATCACGCCGTCGAGAACGAGATCCAGTATCCCGACCGATCCAATGTCTCTCACGAATCCGATGGCGATCCCCATGCGGCGCAGGAGGTCCAGCTGTTGGCCGGGGACGGGTGTGAATTCATCGATGGGCTTCGTCACGAAGACACTGACGGCGGCCCCGTAGTTGTGGAGTCGGCGGGCAGCGACGAGAGCCCCGCCGCCGTTGCCACCGGTCCCCGCAAGCACGACAACCCGCTGTCCGCGCGGGTCGCCACCGAGGAACCGTTCCCGTGCCAGATGAGCCAGATTCCTGCCGGCATTCTCCATCATCCGAACGAGGTCGATGCGGTAGTCCTCCATCATGGCGCGATCGACTTCGATCATCTGATCGGTCGTGAGATACGGCACGTCGTCGGCAGCGATCTCCGGGATCATCATCTCCCCTTCTGTTCTTGGAGCAGTGTGGCGACGAGCCCTGTCCAACCGGTCTGGTGACCGGCACCAAGCCCAGCGCCTGTGTCACCGTCGAAGTACTCGTAGAAGAGGACAAGGTCTCGCCAGTTCGGATCGTCCCGGTACCGGTCGACGTCCCCATGGGTGGGCCGTCGTCCTGCAGAGTCGGGGAGGAACAGTCCGATGAGGCGACGTGAGAGATCGTGCGCGACCTGGTCGAGATTCATCATGATCCCGGAACCGGTCGGCATCTCGACACGAAGATCGTCTCCGTAGTACCCGTGGATCTCCCGGAGTGCTTCGATGAGGAGGAAGTTGATGGGAAACCACACCGGACCTCGCCAGTTCGAGTTGCCACCGAACAACCCGGCCCGGGATTCCGCTGGCTCGTAGTCGATCTGGAACGTGTCATCGTCGAAGCTGAGACGGTACGGATGCTTCTCATGAACCTTCGAGAGCGACCGTATCCCGTATGGGGAAAGGAATTCATCTTCGTCGAGCATGTATCTCAGCAAGGAGATGACCCGCTCCTTGGAGAGAATCGAAACCAGGTATCGCTCGTCCGAACCCGGGGCTTCCTCAACCGCGAGGTGGTGTCGCAACTCGGGTCGATTCTCGAGGAACCAGCGGGTGCGCCCCACGAACTCGGTCAGCCCATCGACCCGGTCGCCGTCGGAGATATCGACGGCAAGCAGTGGCATCAGGCCCACGAGGGACCTCACCTTCAGCTGAGTGGTAGAACCGTCGGGCAAGTGGAGTACGTCGTAATAGAAGCCGTCGTCGGGATCCCAGAGGCCGTGACCACCCTCGATGTCGGCCATGGCGGCGGCGATCGCGAGGAAGTGCTCGAAGAACTTGGTGGCAAGGTCCTGGTAGACGGGATCGTCCTTCGACAACTCGAGGGCGATCTTCAGCATCTCGAGGGTGAAGAATCCCATCCAGGCGGTCCCATCCGACTGGTCGATGTGCCCCCCGGTCGGGAGGGCGGCGCTGCGGTCGAAGACGCTGATGTTGTCGAGCCCCAGGAAACCTCCCTGGAACACGTTGTTCCCGTCGTCGTCCTTCATGTTGACCCACCAGGTGAAGTTCAGAAGCAGCTTGTGGAAGACGGCTTTGAGGAACATGGTGTCTCTTGTCCCCGTCTGCTCGGCTTCGATCTCGAAGACGCGACGTGTCGCCCAGGCGTGCACGGGCGGGTTGACGTCGCCGAACGCCCACTCGTACGCCGGGATCTGCCCGTTCGGGTGCATGTACCACTCGCGGGTCATGAGCCGGAGTTGGCGCTTGGCGAACTCCGGGTCGATCAGTGCCAACGGCACGGTGTGGAATGCGAGGTCCCACGCGGCGAACCATGGATACTCCCAGGCGTCGGGCATCGAGATGATGTCGAAGTTGTTCAGGTGCTCCCAGTCCCGGTTCCTGCCCCATCGCCGGCTCTCCGGCGGGTTCGGACCCGACGGATCACCGTCCAGCCACTGCCGGACGTCGTAGTAGTACATCTGCTTCGACCAGACCATCCCTGCGAGCGCCTGGCGCTGAACCGAGCGTTCCTCGTCATTGAGGCTCGGGTTCAGGACGGTGCCGTAGAACTCGTCGGCCTCGTCCTGTCGGCGTGATCGGACCTCGTCGAAGTCGCTGAACGGGTCGTCATGTGTGGTGGAGCTGAGACGGAGTCGGACTGTCTTCGTTTGCCCTGCTTCGACGTCGAGCCGGTAGAAGGCTGCCGCTTTCGTGCCGCGCCTTGCCGGGTTCACGGCGTCGACTTCGCCGTCTACGACGTACCGATGGAACGAGTCTTTGACGTACGGCGTCTCGAGGGGCCATTCGAAGAGACGGTCGCCGTTGGTCTCGTTCTCGGTGAAGAGGAACTCTTCGGCCTCCAACGCGTGCAGGTGGTACGTGCCGAGCACCGGGTGGCTGGCGGTGATCGTGGCGTTGTCGCCATCCACCGCAGCCATCTCAGGGCGTCCGGGAACGTCGCCCATCGGACCCTCGTCATATCCCCAACTCCACGTGTTGCGGAACCACAGGGTCGGAAGCACCGAGCACGAAGCGGTATCTGGCCCGCGATTCGTGACGTCGATTTGGATGAGCACATCGTCCTCGCCGGCCTTCGCATATGAGACGTCGACGTCGAAGTAGCGGTCGTCGTCGAATGCGCCGGTATCGATCAGTTCGCACTCGGGGTCGCCTCTTCCCCGCCTGCCGTTCTCAGCGACGAGTTCACCGTACGGGTATGCACCCTGCGGGTACTTGTAGAGCATCCGGAGGTAGCTGTGCGTCGGTGTGGCGTCGAGGTAGTAGTACTCCTCTTTGACGTCCTCACCATGGTTGCCCTCGGGACCCGAGAGGCCGAAGAGGCGCTCCTTGAGGATCGAATCTTCGCCGTTCCACAGTGCGACGGCGAAGCAGAGGTACTGGCGACGGTCGCTGATCCCTGCGAGTCCGTCCTCGTTCCACCGATAGGCTCGGCTTCTGGCGTGATCGTGAGGAACGGCGTCCCATGCCGTCCCGTGCTCGCTGTAGTCCTCGCGCACGGTCCCCCATGCCCGTTCACTCAGGTACGGCCCCCAGTTCTTCCAGTCCGCGTCGCCGGCGGCGTCGGCGGCGAGCCTCTTCTGTTCAGCGGTGGTCATGGGTCAATCTGCTCCGTGGGGCGTACGCTCATCGGTACAACGCCGGAGCACCCGCAGGACTTCCGCCACGCTCCAAGCCTGAGCGATCGTAGCCCGAGGGTCGTGGGGTGGGTCTCCTTCGGCGCACTCGGCGATGCTCCCCATGCCGTACTCGCCGAGGTGCTCGATGAGCGGCCCGAGGAGCTTCTCGATTGCGGCCGGATCCTGATAGACCCGCAGGTGGGCATCGGCGAACGGTCCGATGAGCCAGGGCCACACGGTGCCCTCATGGTAGGCCCCGTCCCTTTCGACTGGTCCTCCTCCGAACCGTCCCCGGTATCCCGGTTCGTCGGGTCCGAGCGTCCGAAGACCGAGCGGCGTGAGAAGTGAGGCGGCACAGGCGTCGACCACGGCTCGTTGGCGGTCCGGAGGGAGGGGGCTGTTGAACAGAGAGACGGCGAACAGCTGGTTGGGTCGCAGTGCGGGATCATCGCCGTCGGGACCGTCGATGACATCGAAGCAGAAGCCTCGTTCTTCGTTCCAGAACCGGTCGAAACTCTCACACACCCGGTCGGCCACTTCGTCGTAGGCCGCTGGGTCCTCACCTATCAATCCGGCGAAGCCGGCCATGATCCGCAGCGCGTTGTACCAAAGGGCGTTGATCTCAACGGGTTTACCGATGCGTGGAGTCACGACCCAGTCGCAGGCCTTCGCGTCCATCCACGTGAGTTGCACACCGGGTTCGCCGCCGGCGAGCAACCCGTCGACCGGATCGACACGGATCCCATACCGGGTCCCGCGCTGATGCCATCCAATGATGTCGGCCAGGACGGGGAACAGGTCGACGATGAGCCCGGTATCGCTGGTGGCCGCGTGGTAGGCCCGGATGGCTTCGAAGAACCAGAGCGTTGCGTCGATCGTGTTGTACTCAGGAAGGTCGCCGTCGTCGGGGAACCGGTTCGGGAGCATCCCGCGATCGACGTGACGGGCGAACGTGCGCAGAATCTGGCGAGCTTCGGCATGCCGTCCGGTCGCCAGCGCCAGTCCCGGGAGGGCGATCATCGTATCTCGGCCCCAGTCCCCGAACCAGTGGTACCCGGCGATCACCGTCGAGCCGGCTTCACCATCCGATGATCTACTCACGATGAACTGGTCGGCCGCCAGGACCAAGCGGGTGAGGCGGTCGTCACCTTCGGCGGAAGCAGTGCCAACAAGATCGGTTTCATGTTGCTTCCTCGCGGCCAACGCTGTCGCACCGTCGAACTGTGGCGTGTGTTCGGTGCTCAGGACCAGTGTGACCGACCCGCCGGGTTCCAACATGGCTTCTGCGTGGGCGGCGTAGAGATTGTCGTCGAGCACATCGAGGCCCCGGAACGCTTCGACACTCAGGTAGTAATCCCGATACCACTCGTGCCGGGGTTCGACCGCGGCAACGTCGCTGAGGAGGAAGATGGGCACCGCCCCGTCGAAGGCGTCAACGCGCACGCCGTTAGCGACCGCTTCAACGCTCATCTGCCAATCGCCGGAGCGCGTCGTCTGGTGGAAGTCGCGGTAGTTCACCAGGATCTTCGCATCCAGACGCAGAGGACTGGATCCGGAGCGGTAGTCGTACGTGACGTACGTGGTGTTCTCCCCCGGTTCCATCCAGATCCGCTTCTCGATGATCGCTCCGTTGACTCCGTACGACCACACCGGCGTCGCTCCGTCGAGATGGAATCGTGTGAGGCGGCGGAACCCGTCCGGTTCGACCGGTAAGTTCCCGTCATGCCATCGGTTCGCGAATAGGGGTGTCCGCTCGCCACCGAACGAGACGGTGTCATCGATCGTCGTGACCAGCACGGTGCGGCCGAGCGGAGGCTCCAGTGCAGCGACCAGCAAGCCGTGATAGCGCCGCGTCAGCACGCCGGCGACGGTTCCCGAGGCGTATCCGCCGATTCCGTTGGTGACGATCCACTCACGACCGATGACTGGAGACAGGTCGGCGACGAGATCCTGCGACGGAACGAACGAGATCATGGTTCGATCGTAAACGGTCGCGGGAATCGCCGGCACCGGTGAACCAACTTCGACGGAATCCCGACACATCGGGACGAAGCGGGAAGAACTCTCGCCCCCCGTGGCTTATGCATGCGAGCAAACGAACGCGATCCTCAGGACATATGCATGAGTAGTGGTTGCGACCACGCCATCGAGTACATCTATCAGTATCTCGACGATGAGATCTCGCTCGCTCATTCGTCGCGAATCAAGCTGCACCTCAGACGCTGCTCGTCGTGCATGAACGCCTACGAATTCGAGACCAAGCTCAAGATCGTCATCCGCGAGCGAGGCCATACGGAACCGCCTCCCGAGCTCTTCGACCAGCTACGAACGATGATCGAAGAAGAAGGTAAGCAGCGCTGATCGGCCTCCGGCGGTGGTTGTCGGTAGTCGGTAGTCGGTAGTCGGT
>JAMBLK010000034.1 GCA_023336855.1 Actinomycetes bacterium | reverse complement strand
GCGCGGAGTTGGTCATATGCGCCGTCGTATGCAGTGCCGACCAGGGACGGAAGCTTCTCCGGGCAGTTCACGGGCTCGCCGGTGACCATGCAGGCATGCACGGCGATCTTCTCGTCCTGGGTGAGATAGCGCCAACTCCAGGTCCGCTCGCGTTCCTTCGTGCCGTCGGGTTGGGTGATGATCCGCGTCACGGTCTGCGTGAACCCGTCGATGCCGCTCTGAATCCGCTTCTCTTGTCCCGGATCGAGATCGAGGTCTTCCTCGTCAGCGGCCGAGACGTACACGGTCTCGTACTCCTCCGGGTTCGTGCGTTCGCCCCATTCGGCGGTGCACTCCTTCCCACCGTTGTTCCCGTAGAAGAGCACGGTGATCGTTGAACTCGTATACGCGGTTCTGATGATGACCGGAGCGTCGCTGTTGTTCCTGAACACCACGTCGGGATCCGGGTATCCCATCGTGGCTTCGATCACCTCAGGGTATTTCTTGAAGTACAGGGAGTGAGGCTTGTGTTTCACGTCTTCGTAGCAACCGTAGAAGACGGCGTTGTAGAGGGTCGTGGAGAACTGTGAGACACCGCCGCCGATGTTGGCCGGGTGACCTTCGCAGACGACCTCGCCGTTGATGATGGCGCAGTCCTCGAGGTAGCCCTTCTCGAGGGTTCGTTGACCGACGACATCGTTGATCGAGAACGTCTCTCCCGGGAATACGACAGACTCATCGACGGTGTCTGCCATCAGTTGGATGTTGTGGACCCGGTTCTTTCCCGGCATGTTGGTGGTGAACTTCGAGACGAGACCCATCGGCCCATACGCCTCGGCCTCCTCGTTCGTGAGTCGCGGTTCGTCACCCTGTGAGACGGGGAACGGCCCGCGCTTCGCTCCCTCAGCGGCTCTGAGCAACTCCTCAGCGACGGCCGGCACGTCCTTCACGGTGCCGTAGCGACCGGGGATGAAGTAGACCTCTCCGCTCGAGACCGTCGCCTTGAACTCGGCGCTGACCGGCGGCAACTCGAACTCGCTCCGATATGGATCGATGAGGTCGTGGACGACGGCCTCATCGATCAAGACCATGACGTCGACCGGGTCCGTGCTGATCTCCGTGTAGACGGCGCGTGAGATCTCCTCAGGCGTGAAGGTCTGCGAGTAACCGATGTCATCGTTGGTGAGGACCACATCCGAGTTGATGATCCGACGCACCCGGACTGCTGCGGCATCGACGTCCGAGTTGGTCACCTCCGGCCGGTGTTCGACGACCGGCAAGCGAGCCTCCCGCCCCGGGAGGACCGAGAGAGTCTCGACCACGATCTCCGCCGAGGATGCGATCTCGAGTCGCTCGCCGGCCTGGGGGTACTCGACCACAACCGCGGCGTCGACGACGGCAACGGATCCCTCATATGCGGGGTTTGGGATGGCGACGTCCTGCCAGATCGACAACTGATCCTCGATCGCCGCGCGATCCATCGTGATCGGGAGACGTACGTCGACGGGCTTCGAGAATCCGCCGAGCCACGACCAGAACCTGCTGATCGCGCCACCGTCGGTTCGCTGTGCGATCGCCTCCTCAACGGCGGTCACCTCGTCGGCCTCGACCGACACGGATGAGGGATCGAGTCGGAAGACGCTCTCGTTGACGGTGAACACCGCAGGCGTGGTCTGGAGTTGCTGTTCATAGGCCTGGATGGTGAGGATGGCGTCGTCGTAACTGAGGCCGCTGACGTCGATCCCTGCGATCGAGACGTTGCGCGGGACCTCTCCCTCGGCGATAGAACGATCGACCCAGAACACTCCCGCAGGCAGGAGGAACAGGGCGATCGGGAGGAGTGCGAAGAGGGCGAAGCGAGGTTTCACAGTGCGTTTCGATCCGGAATCATGGGCTTCGACTGAGGGTACCGGAGCGGTCCGATAACGCGCGTGTCTGTCGTCTCAACCCTCGGTGGCCGTTGTCGTCGTCGTGGTGGAGGTGTCCGGGGCCACCGTCGTGGTCGTTGTCGGCACCGGACACGACCCGATTCCGAGATTGCAGGGATGCTTCTCGATGATGCGGGCGGCCCCGCGGTAGTGGTGGGTGTACGGCTCGCGGATCACGCTGCCGTCGGGCATGGTCATCACACGGGTCACCGTGACGCTCCAGCCCTGAGAACCCTTCGAGACAAGGTGCTCGGATCCCGGCTTCACCGCCGCGTTCGGCCTGTAGATCACGCGGGCATCCGTGTAGTTGAACCGCTCGGATCGCTCCGATTCGCAGGTGCGACCGCCGTTGTTCCCGTAGAACTGCACGGTGATCGTCGAGTTGCCGTCGTAGGAGTTACGGATGATGACCGGCACATCCGAGTCGTTGCGGAAGACGACGTCCGGTCCAGGGAAGCCCATCGTCGCCTCGCGACCCTCCGGATAGCGGGAGATGTAGATGCTGTGCGGCGTGTGGTCGATGTCCTCGTAGCAGCCGAAGAACACCGCGTTGTAGAAGGTCGTGGCGTACTGGCTGACACCGCCGCCGACGTTCGCCGGATCGTCACAGCACGTGACCTCGCCGCCGATGATCGCCCCGTCACGCTTATAGCCCTTCGCCTCGGTGCGGGGGCCCACGGCCTCATTGATCGAGAACTCCTCGCCGGGCCACACGACCGCGCCGTCGATAGTGTCTGCCATGAGATGGATGTTGAATACCCGGTTCACGCCCGGTGTCTTCGTCGTGAACTCCGAGACGAGTTCGATGGGTCCGAAGGCCTCGGCGTCTGCCGTCGTGAACTCCGGCTCCTCTCCGTCTGTGAATACGAGCCGGCCCGTGGCGGTACCCGACGTCGACGCTTTGAGCAGTTCGACGGCGACGCCACCCGGGTCGAGAACGGTCGCGTTCTTCGACGGGATGATCGCGACCTTCTCGGTCTCGATGTCGACATCGAAATCGGCGTTGACCGGAGGGAGTTCGAAATCTTCGCGGTGTGGTTCGAGGATCTCTGCGATCCGATCGACGCTCAGCGAGATGTTGACCTGAGGGGGCGAGTTCTGCACGATCTCAACGATGGTGGCGTCGGCGATCTCGGAAGGCTTGACGGTGAGGACGAGATTCTGGTCCTCGTCGTACAGCAAGACCGGTCTCGACACCATCATTTTGAGCGTCGTGACGGCGTCGTCAACATCGGCCCGGGTCATCACAGGAACCGAGTCGATCAAAGGGAGTTCGGTGGTTTCTCGCTCCGGCTGTGTGAGGACCGTGCTGACGATGGCGTGAGCTGCCGGCTTATCGATCTTCTCGCCGATCTGCGGGTAGTCGAACTCGATGTCACCATCGACGACATCGATCGCACCTTCATACGCAGGGTTTTCGATCGCATCCTGTTCCCAGTCGTCCAGGTGGGCATCGATGGCGTCATCATCGACGGAGATGACGAGAGCGACGTCGACACGTTCCGTGAAGCCGTTGAGCCACGGCACAAAACCGCCGATCAGTCCACCGCTGCGCTGGTTCAGGGCCTCCGTGACGGCACCGTCAACGTCGGCGGTGAGGCCCACGGTGGTCGGGTCGAGGTCGTACGTAGAACCACTGACGACGAACGTTGCCTGCTGTGCCTGAAGATTCGTTTCGTAGGCCTTGACCACGATGGTGGCATCGTCCTGGGAGAGACCGCCCACGTCGATTCCCGCGACGCTGACGTTTCGAGGCACTTCGCCATGATTGGCCGTTTGATCGACGAAGTAGACGACGAACGGGAGCAGCAGAAGCAGCGCCGGTACGGCGATGGAGACGATGATGCGGACACGGCGGGCGTTCATGGAGTCCTTGAGGGAGGTTGGTCGGGAGCGAGTATAGGAACGCACTTCGATAACAGCCGTCATCTCGACCGGCCCGTAGCCCTTGGCCTGTAAGCGTTTCTGGCGTAGAGTCGATGCCTGTGATCACGTTTCCAGACATTGAGCCCGGCGACCACATCGCTGTCTCTGCGACGCTCTACGTCACCTACCGTTCCTGTCCGCAACAGGCGCTCGGACGGCTCCAAGGTGAGTATCCGGCAGACTCGATCGCATCGTTCAAGGGATCGCTGGCACACCGCGTCTTCGCACGCCATCTGACGTCCGGGCCGATCCCCGATCAAGACGTGCTTCAGGCCTGCCGCCAGGAGATCGGGGCACCTGAGGGTCACCTGAACATGAAGCTCGCTCCCCTCGAACTGAACCGACCGTCGAAGCTCGCGCCGGTCCTTGCCGAAGTCGCCGATCTGTATGACCGATTCAAGCGCTTCCCGTCCGATGGGTTCCGGGCCGCGGAAGTGAGCCTCGAGGTCGACGTCGGGGGTAACGCGGTTCTTCGCGGCCGGGTCGATGCGATCTTCGATGACCCGGCAGGTGCCACGGTGATCATCGACTGGAAGACGGGCGCATGGCTCGATGACTCGGAGCCGCAACTCGAGTTCTATGCGTTGGTGTGGGCTCTCGAACATGGCGAATTGCCATCAAGGGCCGAGGCGGTTTCCGTTCAGACAGGGGAGCGGGCCGGGATCGAGCCGACGCCGGAACGAGCTGAGGTAACCGCCGCAGAGATCGCCTCGATGATCAACACGCTTCGGGCAGCTTTCCGATCGGGAGATGACGTGGAACGGCGAGCAGGTCCGCATTGTCGCTGGTGTCCGCTTCTCGAAGGATGCTCAGAAGGCACCGCCGCCGTCGAGATCCTCGGCAGTCACTGAGTCTCCGCGTGTGGTTGACTGCGTGGATGCCGAGAACGATCGTTGCCCTTCATGCCCATCCGGATGACGAGTCGAGCAAGGGCGCCGCGACGATTGCCCGGTACCACGATCTTGGAATGCGAACGGTTCTCATCACCGCAACGGGAGGGGAAGCGGGAGAGATCCTGAACCCGGAAGCCGAGACGGATGCGGCACGCACCGATCTGGCCGCTGTCCGGCGATACGAGCTCCGCGAGGCCGCCCGCATCATCGGATACGACGACGTGGTGATGCTCGGATACCGCGATTCAGGAATGCCGGGGAGCGACGACAACCGCCACCCGGATGCATTGGTCAATTCTCCGTTCGACGAGATCCTGGAGCGCCTGGTCTCAATCGTTCGTTCCGAGCGCCCACAAGTCATCCTGGGATACGACGACCACGAGTGGTACCCACACCCGGACCATCTGCGTATCCATGATCTCTCCATGGCCGTCTTCGACGCTGCGGCCGATCCCGCCCGGTATCCGGATTCCGGCGATCCATGGGCGGCGGACCGTCTCTATGCGCCGGTGTTCTCGCTCCGGAGGCTGCGCCTTCTCAGCGAGGCGATGGAGTCGCGCGGCATGGAGTCTCCGTTCTCTCGATGGATCGAGCGAATCGGGCTGGATGCTGTGGACCCTCCCCTCACGATTGTCGAGATTGGACCGTACGTGGAGCGCGCGCGAGACGCCCTGCGGGCCCATCGCACCCAGATCGATCCCAATGGCCCCTGGTTCCAGATCCCCCTCGACATCATCCTCTCCGTCTATCCCCACGAAGACTTCGAACTCCTGGCTTCGAGAGATGGCGCAGACCCCGAGGGATTCGATCTGTTCGACTGAGAGCGGAAGTGGTATCCGGTATCCGGCACGGAACCCCTCTTGCTGGCAGCTGGCAGCTGGTAGCTGGCATCTCGCTCTTTTCAGCTACTCCGCCACTCCGCTACTCGGTTCAGCGCCCCCATTGTGTTTCAATAGACCAACTATGGATCGTCAGCCGGCTCAACATCTTCATGCTCTGCTCTCCGCGCTCGATCCGAGCCTGGCAGAGCCGGCACTGCAACCGCTCGAGAGACTCGTTGCCCGATCTGGATTCGATGGTCCGCTGATCGTCGGAGTCGTCGGCGCCTCCGGAGTGGGGAAGTCGGAGATCGTCAACGCACTTGCGGGTGCGAGGGTGGTCACCGCCGGACCGTTGCGTCCGACGACGACCGAGATAGCCGTTTGGGGCGACGTGGACCCTGCGTATCTGCCCGGCATCAGGATTTCCGATCCGGACCCTCTGCCCGGCGTGGCCCTCGTTGATACACCGGCCGCCGAGCACTACCCGGACGCAGTTGCCAGCGTGCTCGACCTCGTCGACGTTGTCGTCTTTGTGACATCTCCCGAGCGATATGCCGACGCGATCACCGCCACTCTGCTGGCGGCCGTCCGGGAGCGAGGCCTCCCGACGGTGATTGCCCTTTCGGTCGGCCCGGAGGATCAATCCGGCTTCCAGAGCCTTGCCGACGATGCAGAGCTGAAGCTGGGAGCATCTATCGACGTCGTCGTTGGGACCGAGGCGGTTCTCCTGAAGATGATTCTTGACGACATGGTTCACGACCGCGGCGATCTCATGGAGCAGCGTGACCGAGCGGCGGCGACGCGCTCCGCGACGCGGGCCGGGGACGTTGCAGCGGTTCTCACAGAGCACGTCGTCGCATCCCAGATCGTCGTAGGGAAAGCCGACGATGCATTCGCACGGGCACGAGTCGACCGTCGGGATCTTTCGGCAACAGCACAAGATGAGTGGGTAGCCGCCGCTCCCAAGATCGTGGCCATGACGGCTGACGCCACAGATCGAGCGATCGGCGAGCTCGCAGATGTTGTGGCTGCAGACGACGTTTCCTCGCGATCCGTTGCCGATGCGGCCATGTCGCTTCCGCCCATCGATCAGGGACCGATCGATGATTGGCATCAATCGACCACTGAATTCGCAGTGGCATCGATCAAGTGGCGACGGCTTCACCCGCTGCGTTCGAGAGCTGTGCGCGATGAGATGTGGAAACTCTCCGTCGATTTCGACCGACGCCCACCGAAACGAGTGCGCAAGGCGCTGCGTGAGCGACTGCCCGAACTCAGATTCGACCAGGGAGCGGCGCTGGCTACGGCCCTGCGCGATGCCGGTTCGAAGAGGATCGCTGCTTTCAGAGCCGGTCTTGACCCATCCAGCCGGGTCTCGCCTGCGGAGCTGAGAGCGGCTGCAGAGGCGGTCGCGGCGACCGGTCTGGTGCCGGGGGAGGCTCCCGACGATGTTGCGTGACCTCACTCCTGCTCTTGATCTCCTCGATCTCGCGATCGCTTCCTCCGATGGGCTGGCTTCCGACGCAGATCGAGACGATGCAGCAACTCTCGCTGCCGCGGCGCGCCGTCGCAGGGACTATCTCAGCGGCACGATCGTTGTCGCGATCGCCGGCGGAACCGGCTCGGGGAAGTCCAGCCTGCTCAACGCGCTCGCCGGCCGAGAGGTTGTGTCAACGAGTGCTCTCAGACCCCACACCGATGAGCCCCTCGCATGGATTCCGGCCAACGACCCGGTGATCTCGTCGATGATGGAGGCCGTCGGTATCGAAGCCATCGTCGAATATGACGGTGGCTTCGGTCTTGCGATCGTCGATCTGCCCGATCTCGATAGTGTCAACCATGATCATCGCTCGCTCGTCGAGGAGACCCTTCCCCTCGTAGACGCTGTGATATGGATGTTCGATCCGATCAAGTACCACGACCCGTCGATCCACGGTGAGTTCCTGGCCGAGATGATCGAGTACGAGCCGGTGTTCATCTTCGCTCTCAACAAAATCGATCTCCTCGACGAGGCGGAAGCCGAAGCCGTGGAGGCCCACCTGGGAGGAATCCTCAAGTTGGACGGGTTCCACGATCCCGAAGTGATCCCCTTTGCCGCGGCCCCGTCCAGGGGAGAGCCGATCGGCGTCGACAAGTTGAAAGCCTTGCTGGAGCGAGTACTCGTTGACAAGCGCGCCGATCGTGTGAAACTCGTTGCCGACATTCTTCGCGCTGGTCGGCGCCTTGCCTCCGACGCCAGTGTCTGGACCGGAACCCCCGACGATGCTCACGAGGAGATCCGCGGCGCCGCAGGGGAGTCAGCTCAGCTTGCCGGTGTCCTCGATCGGTTCGAGATCGAAGGGCCGCTCCGTCTCGAGATTGAGTCCTCGAGTGGGGAGACCGATTCGATCGACATCGCATTGAAGCGGCGAGCCGAACTTGCTGCGACGGTGGCTGCCCTGGGGGTCGCGTGCGCCGAGATAGCAAATGACAACCCGGGGGGAGCGACATGATCTTCGCATCGACACCATGGACCGAGATCTGGCAAACCGTGTCGATTGTCATTGTGTCGGTCGTGGTGTGGTTGGTGACGCGTTTCGTGATCCACCGTTGGAGCAGCCGTACGCAGCGCAAGCTCGTGAAATCCGGCGACCTCCAGAATCATGCGAGGGCTCAGCGTCTCGAGACGATCGCCCGCACCTTCTCAACACTTGCGGTTCTCGCCATCGTGGTCATCGCCGTCGTGACCGGCCTGGCGGTATGGGGAGTTCCAATCGCTCCCATCGTTGCCTCTCTGTCCGTCGTCGGCATCGGGATCGGGTTCGGAGCGCAGGATTTCGTCAAGGATGTGATCGCCGGTCTCTTCGTTCTGATCGAGGATCAGTACTCCGTCGGCGACGTCGTCGAGCTCGCCGGAGTCTCCGGAACGGTGATCGAGGTTCGCCTCCGGACCACCGTCCTGCGAGGACTCGATGGGAGCGTTTATCACATTCCGAACGGGGCCGTTCGCGTCGCTACGAATCTCACCCACGAAACCAGCAGCATTGTCTTCGACCTTGCCGTGGCGTATGAGGAGTCCGTCGACAGGGCGATCGAGGTGATCACCGACGAGACGATCGTGCTTGCTACTGATCCGGAGTGGGGTCCGCGTCTCGTCGACGAACCAACGGTTCTCGGTGTCAACGAACTCGCGGATTCAGGCGTGATCGTGCGAGTCGTGATGACCACTCATCCGGAGCAGCGGTGGGCGGTGAAACGTGAGTTCCTCAGACGGATCAAGAATCGCTTCGCCAACGAAGGCATCGAGATACCGTATCCGCACCTGACGATCGACTCTCGACCCGAAGAGACCTAACCCCGATCGTCCTGCGGCGCGCAGCATTCATCCGGGTCGCGCACTGCGAGCATCGCGTCGTTCACCGGCGTGATCTCGATGTGAGACATCATGCCGAGATGTTCCCCATCCGCTTGGGACGGAGTCGCCGGATCCGCATCGATCGTCAACCTCTCGAAACAGCTGAACACACGTGCGCCGAGACGGTCCTTCATCGGCCGTTTCAGGATCGCCCTGGCGAAGATCTCAGCGGATCGGTGGACCTCGAGGTCCCCGGCGATCACGGCGGCAAGGCCGTCGACGGGTTCTCTCGTGATGTGAAGAGGAACGGGTCCGAAGTACGTGTACGGATGATGAACCTGGGTGAGCGCAGCGACACCGTCCATGCGCTCGCCATCGATGTCGACCCGGAGATTGGCCGGGCGACCCCGCCACTTGGAGAGAAGCGTCGAGATCGCCGACTCTGCGTAGTGGGCGCCGCCAAACCAGGTCTTCGAATGGGGACGCCGTTCGGCGCGTTCGACGACATCGGCATCGAACCCCACACCGACTGCGAATGTGGCGTACTCGACGCGTGTACTCCCGCCGATCGTTGACTCGATTCTGGCGAGGCGGGTGGGAACCGATGGCAGTTCCGCGATAACTGCTGCGGCACGCTTCGGTCGCTTGGGGAGGCCGAAGATTCGCGACGTCACGTTCGTTGTACCCACGGGGATGATCCCGAGAGCGGCCGTCGTGCCGACGACGCCGTTCGCCACGTGGTGGACAACGCCGTCGCCTCCCATGGCGACAACGATTTCGTAACCCTCGTCGGCAGCCCGTGATGCGTGCTCTCGCGTCGCGTCCGTTCCCTGAGGCCACTCGGCATCGACGTCGAACGTTGCAGAGAGAGTCGAAACCACGTCGCGGTAGAGCGCCCCGGTGAATCCGGAGGCCGAGGGATTGGCGAGAAGGAGTAGTCGACGCATCGCCCGAAAGCGTACGGTCCGTAGTCCGTAGTGGTCTGTAGTGGATCCGGTACCGAGGCTCAGCTACTCAGCCGGCATCGTCGCCGTTACGTCTGCCAGCAGCGATTCCACCGAATCCCTCAAGTCGCTTGGACGGAACGGCTTGGTCATGAACGCATCGGCGCCACCAGCGGCCGCGCGATCGGCCATTTCCGGTTGAGCATGGGCCGTCAGAACGAGGACACGAATACCAACCGTGTCGGGTGCCGAGCGGAGCTGCGAAAGAACTTCCCACCCGTCGAGACCGGGCAATCCGATGTCCAGAATGATGGCGTCGGGCACCGTCGCCCGGGCTGCGTCAAGCCCGGTCAGACCGTCCTCGGCGAAGCGCATCTCCACTCCCAGCGGGCGCAGACAAACTTCGATCAATCGGCGCACGCTGGCCGAGTCCTCGATGACGAGTACGGATGGCTGCATCCACCAGTTATCGGCAGATACCTCTGACACTTGAACGGTCACTCGACTCTGGTCCAGCTACCCGGTTGGCGTACCATCGAGTTGTCATCGTCACGAGGAGGCATTGTGTTGCAGCCGTATCGATCCCTGTCGTACTCCGATTTCTCCGAACCGGATTGCTTGGCCGCATACCGTGATGCGCTTGCCAAGGTGGGCGGCGAACTCGGTGTCCATGCGCCGTTGGTGATCGGCGGTGACCGGATCGTGACGGACCGGGTGATCCGCAGTGTCGATCCATCCCGGCCAGATCGTGTGGTGGGCACTGCGTCGTCGGCGACGTCGGAGCATGCGGCTGCGGCACTCGCTGCGGCATGGGACGCATACCCGGCATGGTCCCGCCGACCGGCAGAGGAGCGCGCCGAGCTCATCCACCGGATCGGTGACCTGATCGCTGACCGGATCTACGAGTTCGCTGCATGGCAGACGTTCGAGGCAGGGAAGAACTGGGCGGAAGCGGAAGCTGACGTGGCGGAGGCGATCGATTTCTGTCGCTACTACGCGCATCAGGCGCTGGCGATGGATGAACCTGTTGCGGTGCACGACTATCCGGGTGAGATCAACGAGTCGTGGCTGCTGCCGATCGGTGCCGGTGTCGTGATTCCGCCGTGGAACTTCCCGTTGGCGATCCTGGTCGGTATGACGGTCGGCCCGGTTGCGGCAGGGAACACGGTCGTGTTGAAGCCTGCGTCGAACACACCCATGGTGGGGTGGGGGTTCATGCAGGTCGTTGAAGAGGCCGGTGTGCCCGCCGGCGTGGTGAACTTCCTGCCGGGTCCGGGATCCGAGGTAGGGGACACACTGGTGGATCACCCCACCACTCGCTTCATCAACTTCACAGGGTCCAAAGAAGTCGGGTTGCGCATCGGGGAGCGCTCATCGAGAGTCCATGAGGGCCAGAAGTGGATGAAGCGCTCCTACATGGAGATGGGTGGCAAGGACGCCCTCATCGTCGACGAGACGACAGATCTGGATG
>JAMBLK010000033.1 GCA_023336855.1 Actinomycetes bacterium | reverse complement strand
TGCCTCGGCGGCATCGACCGTGTGTTCTCGGGCTTCGATCCTGGATTCTCGATTCTCGAGCTCCTCGACTGCCTGCCGAGCAAACACCGGCCACTCACCAGCAGCGTGTTCACCGAACACGCTGAGCAACTCCCGGTCCATGAGCATCGCCACGGCCCGGCCCATCGAGATCCCGGCGGCGTCGCAGTACCGCTTCCATGTAGCCCACTTCGCCTCGGTCGCTGGCACCCGCAACGTCCGGAAGGCCTCATCGTCACCGAGGCCCGCCAAGAGCCTTCGGTCGATCCTCGCCAAGGTGCCCCTGTCCAAGTCCATCAGAACCGGCTCCGATGTGCACATGTATACATCCTGCAACTTGTTGCATGTGCGTGTGTGTTTTGAGGGTGCTGGCGCGCTATCGCGACGCTGAAGCCGGTGTAACTGTCATTCTTCAGATGGTGACTGTCGCGAGTGGCAGTCGTAGTGCTCGGATTCTGTTCTGGGAGTTCTCCATGGACCGGTTCCGGTGGCGCCTTGCCGTGTGCTGGATGCTGAGAACGGTCCTGTGCCTGGGTTCTAGCCAATCCCGACAGAAACCGAACGTTGTCTTTGAACTCGGAACGTCCGATAGGAACAGCGAGACCCTCCTTGCTGGCGAGTTCTGCACCGTGTTCACCGAACATTTCGTACTCCATGATCGTGAAATAGACCTGCCAACCCTCTCACCAGAGTGTCAGTAGCCCTCTCATCAGAGTGTTATCAGAGTGTCAGAGGGAACACGGACACCGCCAGAGTCCTTGCGTACCACGGCTTTCGAAGAGTCGGGTCGAGGTCGCCAAGAACCTGTCGGAAGGTTGCCTCACCGGCGTCCGCGGAGCATTTCGAGGCCGTGTTGGCATGCTTCTGACACTCTGATAACACTCTGATGACACTCTGACGAGAGGGTTCCGTCTAAAGATCAGGCAATGGAGTCCCCCGATAGGCTGCTCACTGTTGAAGATCTCGCCGAGTATCTCGGCGTGCCGGTAGCCACGCTCTACGCGTGGCGATACCACCGCCAAGGCCCGCCAGGATTCCGCGTAGGCCGACATCTCCGCTACCGATGGACCGACATCGAGGAGTGGATCAGCCACCGAGTCGAGGCGTCACAGGACAACCGGAGTGCGTCATATCGTGTCAGGGCGGACTGAAGTGCGAAAGCCACGCCTCCGAGTCGAGAACTCCTGCTTGTCTGTGAGCGGCGAATGAGAGGCACCGTCCAGTACCGACCCGACCGTCGGGCGCCGTGGCGGGCACGCTATCGAGGACCTGACGGACGAGAGCACTCCAAGAGCTTCGATCGCAAGATTGACGCTGAACGTTGGCTACGAACCGAGCTGGCGACACTCGACCGGGGCCAATGGGTCGACCCCGATCGAGGCACCATCACGTGGGCTGAGTACTCGTTCCAGGTCATCGCCGACCGGCCGCATCTCAGTCCGCGTACGGTCGAGACCGACCGCCTCTGCCACAAACGAGTCACAGCGTGGATCGGCGACGTTCCCCTGACACGTCTCACGCACGAACAGCTCCGTCGTCTGATGGCGGAACTCACGACCGCCGGCTACGCACCCGAAACCGTCGCCCGGACCATGCGATGGGTCAGACTCACCCTCAACCAAGCGATCCGGGACCGACGCATACTCGCATCTCCCGCCGACGGCCTCCTGCTTCCCAAAGCCCGTCGAACCGACATGCGGCTTCTCAATGCCAACCAAGTCAACCAACTTGCCGAGGCCCTCCCCGATCGGTACGGATCACTCGCCACCGTCGCCGCCTACACCGGACTGAGATGGGGAGAACTCGCCGGCCTCCAAATCCCCGACATCGACATCGATCGGCGGCGGCTCACCGTGAACACGTCGCTCATCGAAGCATCCGGACATCGACCCGTCCTCGGATCCCCGAAGTCCTCAGCCTCCGAGCGCACCATCACACTCCCTCAGATCGTCATTGACACCGTTACCTGCCACGTCGACACCTATCCCCCACCCGACACCACCGTCTGGACAACCGAGACCGGTGGGTTTCTCCGCCGCGGGACCTTCGGACGGACCTGGCGTACAGCCGTCGCAGCATCCGTCGGAAAACCATGCAGAATCCACGACCTGCGTCACACCCATGCCGCCTGGCTCATCGCAGAAGGCGAACACCCAAAGGCTATCCAGACACGGCTCGGCCACTCCTCCATCCAGGTCACCATCGACCGATACGGCCACCTCATGGACGGCCTCGACGAACAGACCGCCACCCGACTCGACGCCATCGCCGCATCGGTTCACATGCGAGACACCAGCAGGGATCCACCGGGACTCTCACGGTGACCTCGCACAGGCTCGGGATCGGAGTCACATGCGCCCCTACCCCACCGACGGACATCCAGCGCCAATTGCTGCGCTACTGATAGCTACGTCGTATCGAGGCTCTCAGGTCCTTCATCAATACGTACAGGTGGTTCGGGTTCTGCTCAAGCGGCACGAAGCCGTGACGTTGGTAGAACGCTGCTGCTTCTGCGTCCTTGGCGTGTACGAGCACGGCTCTCCCACCAATGTCGTCGGCCGCGGCCGCGCAGCGTGCCAGCGCATCCTTCAGAAGATCCCCACCAAGACCGGTGCCCTGGACGGACCGATCGAGACCAAGGCGAGCGAGCAGGATCACCGGAATCGGCCTTTGGCGAGGCAGCCCGGCGCCCAACCGCCCCGGAGCCGCTCCAGATTCGATGGTGTGGGGAGCCAGGGTGTAGAAGCCAACGATCTGTGTATCTAGTCCGAGAACATAGGTCACCGAGGCACCGGCACGCTGATCGGACAGTGCAAAGCGCTCGAGCCACTCGTCGAGGGCAGGCACACCGCAGTCAAACCCACCGAGGTCGTCACTGGCCTCGACCCTGCGAACAGGTCGCAGTTCGATCACTGCTGGGGAATCTGGCTCTGCTGTGCGAACAGGTCCACGAGTTCAGGAACAGCGACGGGCGCTGCATCGAGAGAATCCGCGAAGCGGGAGAACTCTTCGTGGCCGAGAACAACCGGCTGATACTCAGCAATCAACGACCGGGCACGGCTGACCGCGCTTTCTTCGACAAACGCCGTCTTGGATGTTCCCATCAGTGTCGCTGCCTCGCGCACGAGCGCGTCGCTTTGCGCCTTTACACGGAAGTTCCATCTGCTGTCGCGCTGCTCTGCCGTCATACTACAATCAACTCCTACGTGTGTACATTGTACGTACGGATGCTGTGATGTCAAGACACGGAAGACCAGGCGTGGCCCATACATGAAATCCCCGCTGCGCTATGTCTCCGTGTTGCACGGGACTAGGTGCCGGCCATATACCCTTGTGAGAGGAGCAGCCGAACGAGATGCAGGCGCTGGACGTGGAAACCGACGACCGGGAGTGGCTGGAAGGGATGTGGAGTACACATGCCGACCAGGTGTACGCGTACGCAGCAAGGAGACTCGGCCCCGAACTCGCTGAGGACGTGGTCGCCGATACGTTCGTTGTTGCTTGGCGACACCGGACTCGTCGACCCCACCGCGAACTGCCATGGCTCTATGGCGTGGCGCGCAGGGTGATCCGGGACCGATACCGCTCACAGGACCGCTGGTCAAAGCTTCAGCAACGTATCGAGATAAACCGCCCCTCACCCGGTGATGCCGTGGCCGAGCCTGCATCGGCCACGGTCGCAGCGAACCATGCCCTTGCTGCACTCGACGAAGCGGACAGAGAGACCCTGCTCCTGGTGAGCTGGGAAGGGCTCGATACCCGGGAGGCATCAGCCGCCCTGAGCATCACGCCCGCCGCATTTCGCATGCGCCTCACACGTGCTCGACGACGACTTGCCTCCCAGATGCAGACGTTCGGACTCGATCCGTCGGATCCCTCAACATCGATGGACGGAGAACACGATGAGCGCTGACAACACCATCCTCGACGACCTCAACCCCTACCCGTCTCGTGACGCGAAGGGCTGGTCCGAGACTCCCGCGGGCCATCGGACGTTGGATCGTATCCTTGAGCGAACGCCCGATGGCGTTGCCCCGTTCGGCGAGGTGCCTGAGCCTCGACAGTGGCCCTGGACTACCGCTGCAGCCGTAGCGGTAATCGTCGTCATGATCGCTATCCCGACGGTGATCCTGATGCGCCCCACCAACACGGTTGCTCCCGGAGCTGGGAGCGGACTCGACGGTGTCTGGGTGCTCGACTCGTACGATGTCCTCGGGAAGTTCACACACGTGGAGGTCGGTGTGAATACCGCATTGCCGCCAACAATCGACATCGGATCGACGATCACCGGGAACACCGGGTGCAACGACTTCACGGCCTACGGTGACAGCTTCAAGGTGAATGGTGAACCGCAGATCTTCGACGAGGTCGTGGCCACCGAAGCGCTCTGTGGCGGGGCCGATGCTGAGGGGCTCATGCTCACGCCCAACGTCTTCCGAGAAGCGATGCGAAACCCTGCGGGGATGAGGGTGTCGAGCGTCGATCAGACCATGCAGTGGCTTGTCAACGGAAGTACGTTTCTGTTCTTCGTCAGAGACGACAAGGGAATAGAACTGACCGACGAAGAGACGCAGCAGGTGCGCATGTGGGAGAACACGCTCGGCCTCGCCCAGTTCCATCCCGTGGTGTGGCGAGACCGTTTCGACCGTATGTGCACCGACGGCGTTTGGGACCCAGACGTCGCCCTCGCATTGTCGTCTGAATTCATCGCTACAGATCTCGAAGCCGGGGCCTCGACACGTAGCTCGGGCCTCGGCCCTCCATCTTCACAGGACGGTGCTTCCGCTCTCTGGTTGATGGCCGTCAACACCTGCCGCGACCGGTTCCCTGAGGGCGCCATCGAGCAAGGCCCACCGGAGATCGGGAGCGCCAGCAACGCCTCGTCAGTCGTGAACGACTCTGCTTTCACGATCACGCAGTAGCAGTCATAGATGCACTCCACCCCCAGCCTCGGGCCCCCACGGAAATGCGCCGTGGCGCTGTTCGTGTTCGCGCTGCTCGCTTCCGCATGCTCGAGCGGTGGATGGCAGGAGATGCCGGAGCCACCCATCGACGGACGCGGCTTTGCCGGCTCGGCGTGTTCGGAGTCGGGTCTCATCGTGTGGGGTGGCGCCACGGTCCGCGAGGTCGACTCGAGCGACCCCGAGATCGTTATGGCCGAGATCTTCGCCGACGGAGCGATCTTCGATGTTGCACGGCGAGACTGGCGTGTACTCCCGTCTGGCCCGCTGACGGCTCGGTGGGGAGCCGCTGCGACCATTGACGGCAACAACCTACTGGTGTGGGGTGGTGCTGGGAGTGTCATCTCTTCGCTGGATCCCACAGACTTCGACTATCCGACCGACGGAGCGATCCTAGACCTTTCCACGATGGAGTGGACCTATCTGCCAGAGGGACCACTGCGATCCCGCTTCGACGGTGCTGCCGTTTCCCTGAGTGGCCCGGAGGTCTTCATCTACGGCGGTCAAGCGACACCCGGAACCGATACATCGACGTTGAACGCTGCATTCCTCAATGTCACCTCACTGCAGTTCTCTGTGGCGCAGAGCCCACCGATCGACAGCGTCGTGTTCGCCGATCACGAGCGCTTGCTCGCCATCGACTCCGCCGGCGTGTACGAGTACGCCACGGCTCTCGACCAGTGGACCGTCACATCGATCGAGGTACCGGTCGATATGGGTGATCCGATCGCCGTCGTTCCGATTGAAGATGGCACGAAAGCCGTCGTCGTCTCGACATCTGGAAGTTGGACGTACGAGAAGACACCCGGGTTCGTCAGACTCGAAGCAAGCCCCATCATCGGGTCGGACGTGCAGCTCCGTTCGTCCTCGTCCGGCGCCACGATATGGGACCCGGCATCCCGATCGGCGTGGGTCCTACGCGACGGCACATGGGAGCCACTGCCGACACCTCGACGGCTCGGTACGCGAGAGGGTTCATCGGTATGCCAAACACTGTCCACTTTGATCATCTGGGGTGGGCAGGAGGACCGCGACACTGTGCACCTCACTCGAAGCGACGGCATGACGATCCAGATCGAACGTTGATGTCGCCCGCCATGGTGTTCACGCTGAGGCGGCGACACGCCCCATCGAGCAAGACAGATTCGCCAGACGCCTGACAGATGCCCACCGGATCTACAGGCTCAACACCGGAAATCGAAACGCCATGCGCACCTCATCGATGGCCTCGACGATCGAACTGCCACCCGACTCGACGCCATCGCCGCAACCGTGCGCGGCCCACACGCGGCCCAAGACTCTCCGGGGCTATCTCTCTGAACGCGCAGAATCCCTTGCGCTGCAAGGGATTCTGGTTTGTAGCCCCGATGGGATTTGAACCCACGCTACCGCCTTGAGAGGGC
>JAMBLK010000032.1 GCA_023336855.1 Actinomycetes bacterium | reverse complement strand
GTGTGCCGTTCTCGAGCCGGCATGCCCCCTCGTTGAGGATCAGAGTCCGATCACCGAGGCGGTGTTCGCCGTCCGGACGTCCGGCGGCTGAGACGGCATCGGTCATCAGCACGAACCTTTCGCGGGCTGCGTTGGCTGCCAGCCGCACCGTCTCGGGGGCGAGGTGAACACCGTCGACGATTGCGGTGAGGAACGCATCGTCCCTCACGAGAGCAGCGCCGCTGATGCCGGGATCGCGGTGCTTCCATGGTCGTTGAGCACCGAAGATGTGGGTGACTGAACGTGCGCCGCGGTCGAAGGCCGCGTTGGCAGTAGCCGCATCGGCATCGGTGTGTCCTAGTGCTACGACGACGCCATCAGAAGCCAGCATCTCGATCAGGTCGAGCGCACCGGGGAGTTCGGGGGCGATCGTCACGTGGGTAACGGGTCCGGCTTCGAGGAAGCGGCGCATAAGCGTCGGGTCGGGATCGAGCATGTTGGCCGGGTCGTGGGCACCGCACCTCATGGGAGAGAGGAAGGGTCCTTCGAGATGCATCCCCAGTATTCGGGCGCTCTGGATCCTTGTGACGTTGAGTCGTCCGAGTGCAGCGAAGTAGTCCGCCTCGGGGAGCGAGATCAGCGTCGGCTGGAAAGCGGTGACCCCCGTGGCGGCGAGCTTCCTCCCCACGATCTCGTAGTCGTCTGGTTCCGCGGTGGTGAAGTCCACGCCGTCGAATCCATTGATCTGCACATCGATGAATCCCGGCACGGCGAGGTCACCCCTGCCGGAGAGGGACAGTCCGACCGCTTCGATGACGCCGTTGCCGATAGCGACGTCGCCCTCGATGATCTGGCCATCGACCAAGGCCGCCTTCACGCCGAGTCGCATGGATGTTCCCTCGCATTGGCTCGATACTCGCGATCGCTGAGAGTAGCGAGCGCCGGAGCGATCGCGGTCTCGCTCCGCTGTCCGTCTTGGCGTGAAACTTGCTTCGAGCACCCGAGGAGGGACACGGCCCGGCAGATCCGCCGAGTCTCGCAACCGAAAGCGCTCTCGAGCGGTCGCCGACTGACCACACGATGGCATCCGTGCCTGTTTGGCGAGTTCCGGCCGATTGCACCACTCGGTCGATGTTCCGATCGAGCGGTGGTCGAGCGAGCATTGTCTATAGACAATATGAAGTGTTGTGAATAAACTAACTCCATGTCAGCGACCACACGCCTTCGAGTACTGCGGGAGTCACGCGGCCTCACACTTGACGAGCTGTCGCTCCTCACGGGGATCGCTTCGTCGAATCTCTCTCAGATCGAAACAGGCAAGACCGATCCGCGGTGGTCGACGGTCATGAGGATTCTCGACGCTCTTGGTGCCGAACCCTCAGACCTATTCCCGGCTCAAGGATTCCGGTCGGAGATTGCCGGACTCAAGGCCGAGGGTGACCGAGGCTCAGACCCGTGGAATCGGCTTCGGCGGAAGGCCGAACTCGGAGAGGATGTCTCCGAGGAGGCGCGGGTGCTGGCCATCAACACGCGCCGGCGGGCGACCGCTTGACCCGTCAGATGCACCCGCTGCTGCGGAAGGCTGCCGACGCTCCGGCGGATAGCGTCGAGCGTCACCTCCTCGTGGTCGCCGCCGTTGAGGCGATTCTCGATCGAGAGGTCGTCCTCGTAGGTGGCGCTGCCGTCAACGTCGTCACCGGCACCTATCTACCCACAGATATCGACCTTGTGGCGTCCGTTACCACCGAGGACCGCGAACAGCTGGTCGATAGCGGGTTCGAGTGGGCAGGCGTTGGCCATCGTCACCTCAGTCTCACGATGCCGGACGGCGAGGTCATCCTCGTCGAATTCCCCGACGCGCATCTTGACGCTGTGCTGCCACCCGAGCGGATCGAGGTTCAGCCGGGGATCTCGATATCGATCATCTCGCTCGACGATCTGATGATGGACCGGCTCAAGCAGACAACCGACGGGACATCCGTGACCCTCGACGCAGCAGTTGAACTCGCGTCCGCGGCGTACGCCTCGATCGATTGGGATTGGCTGGGGAGGCGATCGGTGCTGCCGGAACTCGAAGCCATCGGTGTCCCCGGTGCGCTCGCCACCGTCCGACGAGAGGCGAAGCGCAGCCTGCGAGATCGTGGACGGTCAATTCGCGGAAGGGCTCCGATGACGGCAGACGGGGCCTTGTTGGAGCGTGGGGCTCGAGTCGTCCACGAAGCCCCCGAGGATCCAGAACCGGTCTGACAGTGCTTGATCAGAGGAACGGGACGGCGATGTCGGCGCCATCGAGCGCCGGATTCCAGGGGCTGAATGAGAGCGCGACGACCCGGCCCGTTGCGTGAAGTGCCGAGACAGCGTCGGCAACGGCATCGCCTGAGGGGCCATTGGGGGCTGGGTAGTTGACGCCGGGCATGTCGATCGGATCGTCGACGTCGACGTCGATGTGGACGTAGAGATCGCCCGGTGGAGGGTTCGCAGCGATCTGCTCGAGGGTCACGTGATGGATGACAGACTCAACGACTGCTTCGCCCTCGCCCGGATCGGGGAGCGGTCGAGCCACACGTGGTTCGCTCTGACGCACCTCCTCGGGTTCCCGACGGTTCGTAACTACGACGGGTCGTGGACCGAGTGGGGCAACCTGGTCGGAGTCCCGATCGAACGCTGACACGGTCAGTTCCTTGCGCACTCACTACCGAATCTGTCGTAGGTGGCTGATACGTTCGCCATCACGAGCACCACAGCACTGATCGGTGGCGAACCCTTCGACGTATTGGTTCGCCTCCTCGACTTCATGCAGGTGCGGCGTAAGCCGTCCGGGTGGTACGACGTGTCGGCAACTCTTCCGCGGGATGTCGGGGGATCGATGGTCCTGGCACTCGATGTGATCGCAGCCGAGATCCGGACTGATCCGGAACTCCGTACACCGGAGGCGCTTCGAGCCGATGCGTTCGTTGAACTCGTCCAGCGGATCTCTGAGGAGGCACGCCGTGTCCACACCGCCTGACACGCGTCATACACGCGACGTGTATGATACGTGTATGAGCCGAACGAACATCATGATCGACGACGATCTGCTCGACATCGTCATGCGGCGCTACGCGCTCAGGACCAAGACCGACGCTGTCGACCTGGCGCTACGGCACCTGGCGGGTCGCCCCATGACGACAGAAGAGGTGCTCGCAACGCGCGGAGCGCGGTCGATTCTCGAGGTTCCGCCGGACCAGGGACCTCCGTGATTCTTGTCGAGACCTCCGCGTGGCTCGAGCGCGATCGCTCGACTGGATCGACGGTCGACCGTCGATTGGCGGAGTTGATCGCGGAGCATGCCGACATTGCGGTTACGGAGCCCGTTCTCATGGAGGTGTTGGCCGGTGCGCGCAACGACCGCGAGGCATTCCAGCTTCGACGACTCATGACATCGTTCGGATGGATCGCCGCCGACTCTGTCGGGGATTTCGAGGGAGCGGCGCGGGTGTACCGGTCATGTCGAGCACAGGGAGTAACGCCCCGAGGGCTGATCGACTGCATGATCGCATCGATCGCCCTCCGGACGGAGTCAACGGTACTGACGGCCGACCGGGACTTCGCTCACATGGCCCTTGTGATTCCGCTCCGGATCGACCCGGCGTCCGTCCGGTGACCGAGGTCCATCTAGTCAGAAACCAGGCTCGAGGAACGGACCTGCGATACGGCGGGTCGCTGCTGCGGCGATGTCGGCGCCGTCGAGTCCGGGGTTCCACGAACTGAACGAGAGTGCGACGACTCGGCCGGTTGCATGAAGCGCCGCGACCGCTTCGGCGACGGTCGCGGCCGATGGTCCGTCGGGTGCCGGGTAGTTGACGCCGGGCATGTCGGCCGGATCGACGATATCGACATCGATGTGAACGTAGAGATCTCCGGGTGGAGGGTCGGCTGCAATCTGATCGACGGTCACGTGGTGGATGCCTGACTCTGCGACTGCTTCGTCCTCCTCCGGATCGAGGTCTC
This sequence comes from Actinomycetes bacterium, assembly GCA_023336855.1. GTDB lineage: Bacteria > Actinomycetota > Acidimicrobiia > Spongiisociales > UBA5794 > JAHEEL01. The sequence goes on along the minus strand of JAMBLK010000032.1, from coordinate 4,889 downwards.
GTCCGTCGATCAGCCAGACGCGATCATCCTCGATCGGCGTCATGCCGACACCGTCGACAATCGTCTGCTCGCCCCGGCCGGTCAACATGGCAAGTGGCATCCCGCCGAGGAAGTCGGACGGCGTGGTCTCCCAGGTATGGAAGTCGCCGTGAGCGTCGAAGAACAGGACGGTCGGGTCGATCCCTCGCCGCTGCAAACCGCCGGTGACTCCCATTATCGAGAGGCAGTCGCCCGCGTAGACGACAGGGCTGGGATCGTCAGCGACCAGTTCGGCGAGTCGGTTGTAGAGCACGGCCATTCGTTCGGTGGGGCGATCTGCCGGCAATTCGGGCTCGAGCGTCGTGTGTGGTTCGGGCACATCGAAGCCGGGCATCGGGTCACCGATGAAGAACGGGACGGAGATGACTGACATGGGACACCAACCCTAGGCAAGACCGTCAGAAAGCGTTGCCACGATTCCTACGAGCCACTGTTCGACGGTGGGAGCAGTTCGAGCCACTCGCCGGTCTCCGGATCGAGCGACCACACGTCGTCGAAGGAGGTGATGTCCCCTTCAGCAAACGGTTGATCTACGCCGCCGATGAAGAGGATCCGTCCGTTGAGCCAGTCGTAGGTGATGGCATCGAAGGGCGGGATTCCAGCGTGGCCACGCTGCGGCACAACGGGCCAGCACTCCACGCTCCAGCCGAGTGCTGACGAGTCGAAGCCGCAGAATGCGTTCATGGGCTGCTCCACGGCCATCGCATACGCCGTGTCAGCCCCGTTCGCCAATTCGGAGTATCCGAAGCCACCGATGAACACTGGGTGTGCCTGTTCGACGAACTCAAGGGCACCGGTGCGCGGATCGAGGAGGTCTGTGCCGAAGTCTGAGAACACCCGGGCGGTAACCACACGATCTGCCTCGTGTGAGTATCCGATGACCATGGAATCGGAGGCAACGGTGCCAAGAATGCTCCACTCGTCCGTGTCGACGTCGTAGGTCGAGAAGAAGGAGTGCCAGCCATCACCCTCCTGCTCCGCTGTCCGAGCCGTGATGATGAGGCCTGATAGCGGGTCGTAGAACGCGGCGATACTCGCCCAGCCGTAGCTGTCACTCTGAGGCGCTGATCGCCACTCCCAGCTATTGCGCTCGCGATCGTATACCCAGAGGCGGTCGTGCCCGAACAGGACGGTGCGGTCCGAGTCGACGTCGTAGACGACGGAACCGGTCCCGGGCAGGACGCCGTCCGCATTCATCTCGTGCCAGGTGTTCGTGCAGACGTCAAGAGTCCACGTGTGCCGTCGTATGTCGACATACACGATGCGGCCCCACACCCGGTCGAAATCGGCGGCCTGGTTGGAGTACTGGCCCGGCTGTGGCCGCTCCTGGCTGGCCGGTCCGGTCTGGTTCGGGTTGTCGCCGGTCGGGCACGCTGCAGCGAGCGGTGTCGGTCCGGCGTGCCGCTCGGCAAGAACCGGGTTCCACTCCCCAACTCTGGCGGCGGGGCGCGGCGTCGGAGGCTGCGGGGTGGGAGGGTCGGGGATCACATTCGACGTCACCGCCTCGAGGGTGGGCAGATCGAGAATGGTCGTCGACTCGCCGCTGAAGCCGATGATCGAGGCATGATCGCTGGCTGGTGCCCAAAGGGTGCCGTCAGCGTCGACGGCCGCTGGGAATCCAAGTGCCGCTACGACGGGGGACGCCATCCACGATGATCCGTCGAATCGCGAGGCCCCCGATGCGCCGCTGTCTCCCGGGCCGTAGTGCACGGCCCACACCGTGCCGTCGGGACCGATCGCGATACGAGCGGAATCGGAGAGGAGTCCATCCTCGGTCGTGTACTGGGTCCAGTTCGTGCCGTCGAATGAGGCAACTCCGGTGCCGGGATCGTCCCCGGCGATGTCCCCACCTATCCAGACGGTGCCGTCGGGAGCGACCGCCACGGTGGCGGCAGACTGGTCCGGCTGGCCGTCCCACATCTCGTAGTAGGTGAAGTCGGAGCCGTCGTACGAGACGACGCCGCGATGGTCGTTCGCCCCTGCCCAGACGGTCCCGTCGGGGGCGACGGCGAGCGAACGTGACCATGGGTCGTCGTTGCCGGGAACATCGGGGACCGTCAGCGTTTCCCAGTCGGAGCCGTCGAAGCGCAAGAACAGGTCCAAGCCCGCGACAGTCCAGACCGCGCCGTCGGAAGCGACGGTGATGGGGCCGATCGAGTGCTCCGCCGGGTAGACCGACCAGTCCAGTTCTTTGGAGCCGTAGAAGCGAGCGATCCAGTCGTATCCACCGATCCATACGGTGTCATCCGGACCGATCGCGATGGATTGGACGCTGGTGGAGGGGAGACCGTCGTCTGTCGTGTAGACCACAGGCTCGTCAGCATCGGGGAGCCATCGGACGAGCCCGCCGTTCGTCGCTGCCCAGATGCTTCCTTCAGAGTCGACAGCCGTGTCTTCGATCCAGACGAACGCGTTCCCCCAGGGGTCTGCCGCGACGGTGGTCGCGGGGGAAGGGGCCGTCGTGGTGGTCATCGGAAGCGTTGTCGAGGGTGGCTCGCTAACCACGGGTTCGCCCCCGCGGCCGAGAAGGGCGAAGAGCCCGGCGGCGACGATGACCGCCGTGAACGCCGCGGCAAATGCGAGGGCCGGACGCAGCGTATTCCTGCGGGGAGCACGCGGCGGCTCGTAGATCGAACCGTGTTCCGGTGTGAGGCGGCGTCCTTCGCAGAGGGCGACGACGGTCGAGATCTCGTCGGGGTCGATGATGTCGCCCGTCGGTACCGGATTCGTGGAGCGAAGGCGGTCGAGAGCCTCGTTGCGGTCGTTCATGCTCAGCCCTCCTTCTGTCTACCGGTCGGGTTCGTCTGAGTGGTTCTCGCCGGTCGCTTGCGACCGAGTTGCTTGGCGAGCCTCTGAGAAGCGCGGTAGAGGCGCTGCGATGCCGCATGCGGCGTGCAGTCGAGGATGCCGGCGATCTCTTCGTAGGGCAGCTCCTCCCACACCGCAAGCAGCAGGATTTCCTGGTCCTGGGCGCTCAGGCGACGTAGGGCGGCGAGTGTCTCCTCGTCCTCTTCTCTCCGCACGACGACCACCTCCGGGGACGAAACCGGGTCTCCTCCATTGCCGCCGATTCGGGCTGAGAGAGATCTCGACCGCCGCTTCGCGCGGTACTCGTTGCGCAGCACGTTGCGGGCGACCCGGTACAGCCAGGGCAGTGCCTCGTCGCCTTCGGGGACTTTGTCGATCCTCTTCCAAGCGACCAGGAACGTTTCGGCCGTGCAATCCTTGGCGGTTTCCGGCTCGATACGCCGCTTGAAGTACGCGTACACGTCCTGGTGGTAGCGGTCGAAGACCACCCGGTATCGGCGCTCGGTGTCTGCACTACTCAACATATTCACTGAGTCTGTTGTCCGATACCGACGCTACGTCACTGGAGAATCACTGCCACCGCCGGAAGTCACATCCATGGATGCCGGCTACCGCCGGCCTGATGACGACAATCGCCCGGCGGGGCCGGGTCGCGCGTAGGCTGGGCCAATGGCGACGACCCCCACCATGCCGCAGGCAGCGGCCGCCCTCGTACGCCGGTACTACACGTACGCCGGCATCTACACGCTCGCTGCTTCGATCATCTGGGGCATCAACACGCTCTTCCTTCTCGATGCTGGACTCTCGATCGCAGAGGTGTTCATAGCCAACGCGGCGTTCTCCGTCGGGACCGTGCTGTTCGAGATCCCGACTGGTGTCGTTGCCGACACGATCGGGCGACGGGCATCGTTCCTGCTCTCGCTTGCCGTTCTCGCTGCTTCAACCCTCGCCTATGTCGGACTCGCTCAGACGGGGAGCGGGTTCGTGGCGTTCGCGATCGTCTCGGTGTTCATGGGCCTCGGGTACACGTTCTACTCAGGAGCGATGGAGGCATGGCTCGTCGACGGTGTCCGGGCGCTCGGGTACGAAGGTGACATGGACCGGGTCTTCTCCACCGGTCAGATCGTCGGTGGCGTTGCGATGCTCGTCGGCACGATCGGCGGAGGGTTCCTCGGACAGGTCGATCTGGCGATCCCATTCCTTCTCCGCTCGGCCCTGCTCGTTGCGCTGTTCGTTCTCGCCTTCTTTGGGATGCACGACGTCGGGTTCCAGCCGAGACCCGTCACGATTCGCACGCTCCCGGCCGAGGCCACTGCCGTGGCGAAGTCGGGCATCCGTCACGGGTGGGGTTCCCGCCCGCTTCGGTTCATCATGATTGCCGGCGCCGTCCAGAGCGGCTTCTTCATGTGGGCCTGGTACGCCTGGCAGCCCTACTTCCTCGAACTGCTGGATCGGGACGCCGTATGGGTGGCCGGCGTCGTTGCGGCGCTGCTGTCGGTCGCGATGATCATCGGGAACAGCCTCGTGCAGTTCATCACCCGCTTCTGCGGCCGGAGGACGACGATCCTGTTGTGGACGGCGTTCGTCTTCTCTGCCGGATCGATCGGAGTCGGGTGGGCCGGCAACTTCCCGGTCGCCCTCGGCTTCCTCCTTGTTGCCTCGGTGGCGATGGGAGTGCAGATGCCGGTCCGTCAGGCGTTCGTCCACGGCATCGTGCCATCTGCCGAGCGGGCCACCGTTGTCTCGTTCGACTCCATGATCTCGGGAATCGGTGCCGTGGGAGGCCAGGCGGGACTCGGGGTCTACGCCGAACGCAGTTCGTACTCCGCTGCCTACATCGTTGGTGGAGCCATCACGCTCGTTGCAGCGCCCATCGTGTGGGCTGCTCGTCGCCTCAAGGATCCGGCCGACTACTTCGAGGGCACGGCATCCCATGAGCCGGGTGCATGCGTGCCGAGAGGGCTGCCGGCCATCGCCCACGTGGAGACCTCAGCACACGAAGGCTGATTGCCCGCCCTCAGGAGTCTGGCGTAGGAAACGAC
>JAMBLK010000031.1 GCA_023336855.1 Actinomycetes bacterium | reverse complement strand
GTCTGCTACCGGGCGCTCCGATACCTACCCGGACGGGACTCACACCCGCTGGCTTGGTCCAACTTCCAGGACGCAACATGCGGGCAGCGTAGTGAAGCGCTCCCGACGAGAACCCGGACACGGATTCCTAAGGCGGCGGCTCTGGTGCCTATCGTTGGTCAACGTGAACACTCCTTCAACAGCGGCGCAGCTCTTCATCACCTGCATCGTTGACGCCTTCTATCCACAGGTCGGGCGTGCAGTCGTCGACGTGTTGGAGAGCCGGGGAGTCGCCGTCGAGTTCCCCGAGGATCAGACCTGCTGTGGCCAGCCGGCGTTCAACGCGGGCCACCGCGAAGAAGCCAGAGCGATGGCGGAGCACACGGTCCGCATGCTCGACGCCACCGACGGGCCGATCGTCATACCGTCCGGTTCGTGCGCGGCGATGATCGTCGATCAGTACGACGACCTTTTCTCAGGCGATGTCGAACTCGCCACCGCCGGCCGGCGCGTGGCAGAACGCGTGCGCGAGTTCACCCAGTTCATCGTCGACGATCTCGGCCTCGACGATCTGGATGCCTCTTCGACGGAGTCGGTGACGTTCCACCCTTCCTGCCACGGTCTCCGCCATCTTGGACTCGACGGGTACGGAGAGCGCGTTCTCGATGAGGCCGGGGCGGACCGCTGCCAGTTGGAAGGAGCGGATGAGTGCTGCGGCTTCGGCGGCCTCTTCGCCGTTGAGATGCCAGAGGTCTCCGGCGCGATCATGGATACGAAGCTCGACAACGTCGAGGCGACGGGGGCTGAGACGCTCGTCGGCTACGACATGTCCTGTCTCATGCACCTCAGCGGCGGCCTCCACAGGAGGGGTTCGGAGATCGATGTCAAACACATCTCCGAGATGCTCACCGGGGAGGCTGACTCGTGACAGAGCAGTCCACAGTCTTCATCGAACGGGCGGGGCAGGAGGTGGGCACAGCCAAAGCCGAGGCCGTGGGATCAGGTGCCCGGGTCCTCATTGCAAAGCGAGCGAAGGCGGTCGACGCGTACCCGGCGATGGACGCGATGCGAGACCGAAGTCGAGAGATTCGCCTCCACACGCTCGCCAACCTCGACACGTATCTGGCTCAGTTCGCGGACGCCGTCGAGGCTCTCGGAGGACACGTCTTCTTCGCCGCCGACGCCGCTGAGGCAAACCAGTACATCCGCGGTGTCGCCGACGCGGCCGACGCCGAACTGATCGTCAAGGTCAAGTCGATGGTCACCGAGGAGATCGAACTCAACGCGGCGCTCGAAGAGGACGGCCGGACGGTCGTCGAGACCGACCTCGGAGAGTTCATCATCCAACTCGCCGACGATCGCCCGTCGCACATCGTCGCCCCCGTGCTGCACTGGACAAGGCAGGACGTCGGGTGCCTCTTCACCGCCGAGCTGGGTGTTGAGTACACGGAAGAACCGACGGAGCTGAACCAGATCGCCCGCACGCATCTGCGTCGGATCTTCCTCAACGCCGATATGGGCATCTCAGGCGTGAACTTCGCCACCGCGTCCACCGGTTCGGTCACGATCGTCACGAACGAAGGTAACGGTCGTCTGACGACGACGGCGCCACGGGTCCATATCGCCGTGATGGGGATGGAGCGCATCGTTCCGACGCCCGGCGATCTCGGTGTCATGCTCGAGGTCCTCGGCCGATCGTCGACCGGTCAGGCGCTCACCAGCTACACGAACACCGTCACCGGTCCCCGCCGGGAAGGCGATCCGGACGGCCCTGAAGAGTTCCACGTCGTGATCCTCGACAACGGCCGATCCAAAGTGCTCGGGGATGAGGTGTCCGAGATCCTCGCGTGCATCCGATGCGGTGCCTGCCTCAACATCTGCCCCGTGTACCGGGTCGTCGGCGGCCATGCCTACGGAGACATATACCCCGGGCCGGTCGGTTCCGTGCTCTCCCCGGTCTTGTTCGGGTTCGAGGACAGGGAACAACTGGCGTACGCGTGCACGTTGTGCGGTGCCTGCCTCGAGGTCTGCCCGCCGAGAATCGACCTGCCCGGCATGCTGGTCAAGCTGCGCAACCGCGTCGTCGATGACGGCGATGTCTTCGGCTGGCTCAACCCGGCCATGTCGGCCTACCGGTTCGCTGCGACCAAACCGGCGGTGTGGAACGGATCGCTCCGCACCGCATCGTTGGCCGGGAGAGCACGACCGGGCGGATGGTTCACACGCCTCCCCGGACCCGGTGGGGCGTGGACCTCGGTCCGTGATCTGCCCAGGCCCGCCGTCGAACCCTTCCGCACCTGGTGGAGGCGACGCGATGGAACGTGACGCCTTCCTCAATCGGGTCCGCTCGTCGATCGGTGAAGCGACGCTCCCCTATGGTCCCACCGTTGATCCCGGACCGCTCGTGCCGGATCTGCCGGATGTTGATCTGCTCGCCCGTTTCACCGAGGCCGTCGAGGCCGTCTCCGGAACGGTTCATACCGATGGAGTCACAGCGGCGCTCAACGAGATCGTTGCGTCCCACGGCCCGGGCAGACTGATCGCCTGGAATGACGAGCATCTCCCCGTGGACGGTGCCGTCGGCCGACTCACCGACGCCGGCTGCGAAGTCGTGTCCGGAGATGTGCCTTCCGACGCAGAGGGACGCCGCAATCACCAGGCCGACTATCTCGACGTTCGCTACGGACTCACCGGGGCTGAGGCAGCATTCGCCGAGTCCGGATCGATCGTCACCCGTTCCGGGTCCGGACGGCCCCGCATGGCATCGCTCGTTCCCCTCGTCCACATCGCACTGCTCCCGACCGACCAGATCTTCCGATCGCAGATGCACTGGCTCACGCAGCCGGAGAGCGACCTTGCAGGGGCGGCCAACGTCGTCTACATCACAGGACCGAGCCGAACTGCAGATATCGAGCAACAGATCAATCTAGGCGTCCACGGGCCGCGGGAACTCCACGTCATCCTCGTCCCCGCGTAACCGGACTACTCGCCGACGAAGCGGTGAACGTCCACCAGCCACGTACCGTCGGACTCGACAAGCCTGACGACCGAGATTCCTTCAGCCACCACGGGAGTCGTGGCCCGTTCCGGCACGGACACGATGTAGGTGTCACCGCCACCCACAACCGTCTGATCGCCGATCACTTCGACTTCGAAGTTCCCATAGTTCTTGGTGACGTAGTCCGCCCTGAACTCCCTCTCCTGCACGTCCGTTCCGTAGGAGAGGAACGCGAAGTCGTCGGTCACGTAGTCGAGCATGACATCGCCATCAGCAGCGAGTACGGCTTCGGTGTAGCGGTCGAGCGCCTCCACCGCGCCTGCAGGCAGGGCCGCATCCACAGGCTCAGCTGCTGACTCTTCTGGGGTAGTGGCCAGCGCATCCCTCTCGGCAGTGACAGCGACCAGCAGGGTTTCGGCATCGACAAGCGCCTGGCTCGCCTGGGCGAGTTCCTGCTCGAGCGCTGCGTACTCGTCCGACGCCGTCGGATCACTCGATGAACACCCGACCACCAGCAGTAACAGCGCAGCGATAACCGGAATGACTCTCTTCCTCATGTTGCCTTCTTCCCAGCAAGATCCCTCTTGCTTGTCCCGACTTCCCCGTCATATGAGTAGACCGTCAACGAGCAGTCGGTGGGCGACGAGCTCTTCCCTTCCTCCTACGAACTCAACGGGACATGGCGACCGTCCCGGGGTACTCTGACCGGGCATGAATCGGCTCTCACCCGCAGGACGGAAGAACCCGGCCGCGGGTGGCCAGAGCCGCCGGGAGTTCCTCCTGCTGATGGCTGCGGCATCGGCCACCGTCGCTATTTCGATCGATGCGATGCTCCCCGCGTTCGGCGAGTTGCGCGAGTATCTCGGCCTGTCATCCGACTCGTCATCGGTCGCGCTTGTTGTGACGGTCTTCATCGGAGGTCTCGGAGTCGGGCAACTTGTGTATGGGCCTCTGGCCGACCGCTTCGGACGCAAACCCGTGTTCATCGCCGGGTTGATTCTCTACTCGGCAGCGGGGTTCGCCACCACGTTTGCAACATCGCTCAGTGCCCTCCTCGTGGGACGATTCTTCTGGGGACTCGGAGCGGCCGGACCACGGATCGTCTCCCAGGCGCTTCTCCGCGATCGTTTTCGTGGTGACGTTTTGGCTCGGGCAATGGCCGTCATCCTGACCGTGTTCCTGATCGTGCCCACGCTTGCACCGATCCTCGGGCAAACCCTGCTCCATTTCGGATCGTGGAGGTACACCTTCGCCGTCGGGCCGGTCTTCGGAATCATCGTTGCGCTGTGGGCAACCCGACTCAGCGAGTCGCTCAAGCCGAGCGACCGACGCCCCATCGACATCCGATCCCTGTCACGGACAGTCCTCGAGATCCTGAAGACGCGACGAACCCTCGGCAACGCGATCGCCTTGATGGTGATGAGCGCAGCGTTCCTCCCCTATCTGGCCTCTTCCGAGCGGATGTACGGGGAGATCTATGGCCGCGCCGATACGTTCTTCCTCTTCTTCGCCGCGAGCGCGATCGTGATGGCGGGATTCACGATGACCTCCGCGCGGTTCGTCATGCGATTCGGTGTACGTCGCACCACCGCCGGCGCAATCGCCCTGCTGATGCTCGTGGCGACAGTGAACCTGGCGGCCACGGTCATCTCTGACGGCGTTCCCTGGTTCGTGTTCTTCTTCATAGCGACGACCGTGTTGATCTCTCTGAACACAGCGATGACTCCGCTGCTGACTTCGAGCGCACTCGATGAGGTCGGATTCGCCGCAGGAACGGCTGCCTCGACGATCGGTGTCATCAGTCTTGTGGGTGGTGCTCTTCTGTCGCCCCTCGTTGACACCGCCATCTCAACCACCGTGACCCCGTTCGCTCTCGGATTCTTCGTGTTCGGCCTGATCGCCGCTCTCGCCGTCGCATGGGCCAACAAGGATCAACTGCTCGCCAGAATCACCTGAGACGGAACGCAGAGCATGAGCCTCAGCAATCGCCTCCATGTGCTCATGGCGCTCCCCAACCTCCACCGCCCGGCGTGAGGACGCGCAGCCGATCACCCGGCTCTACCTCGATCGTGCACTTGCCCGGGAGTCGCTCTCCGGAGCCGCTTCGGATCAGCCAGTCCTCACCGACGGCGCCCGGTTCACCACCCTGAAGCCCCCATGGTTGGAGTCGTCGGCGTTCACCCATGAGCGAGACCGTGGCGGGTGCGAGGAACTCGATCTCCCGTTCAATCCCTTCGCCACCCGGGTAACGCCCCCTACCGCCAGACCCCGACCGCAGCCGGTAGGTGACGATGCGGAACGGGTAGTGGGCCTCGAGCGATTCGACTGGAGTGTTCTTGGTGTTCGTCATCCCGGTATGTATCCCCGACTGGCCGGCGCTGCCCGGTCGGCCACCCTGGCCACCGCCGACCGTCTCGTAGTAAGCGAAGTCGTCGTTACCGATCAGCACGTTGTTCATCGTGCCCTGGCTCGCCGCAGGGACCCGATCGGGGGCCGCCTGGGCCAGGGCACCAAGCAGTACGTCGGCGATCCGTTGACTCGTCTCGACGTTGCCCGCGGCAACGGCGGCAGGTCGCTCTGCATCGACGATGGTGCCGGGTTGTGTCGTGAGAGACAGCGTCCGATAGCAGCCACCATTCGCCGGGATCGTTGGATCGGTCGCGACCCGGACCGCGTAGTAGAGGCACGATCGGGTGACGGCCTGCACAGCGTTGATGTTCCCAGCGATCTGAGGGGAACTCCCGGCAAAGTCCGCTTCGAGTCGGTCACCATCGATCGTTACCGTCGCCGTGATCGGGAGGTTCTCAGCGCCCCATTCGAGGAAGTCCGTGAACCGATAGGCCCCGTCAGGGAGTTCTCCGATCGCCGCTGCCGTCCGTCGTTCCCCGTAGGACAGCAGGGCGGTGGTGACGGCACCCCACCGGTCGATTCCTTCCGATGCGACGAGGCGCTCGATCCGCAGCGCGCCCGCTTCATTTGCTCCCATCTGGGCAGAGAGGTCACCGAGGCGTTCCGCGGGGGTACGTGTCGCAGCGAGGAACGGTTCGATGAAGGATTCGATCCACGCACCGTCGCGAACGGCGGGCATGGGTGAGACGATGTGTCCCTCCTGCTCAACACGGGTGGCATGGGCCGGCATCGATCCGGGGGCTTCTCCTCCGACGTCGGCGTGGTGCGCGCGGTTGGCGACCCAGGCGACGAGTTCCCCATCGACATAGACGGGGCGGACGAGCGTGAGGTCGTTGAGATGCGTCCCTCCCTCGTAGGGATCGTTGACGGCGAACTGGGTCCCGGGTTCAACGTCGGTTCCGAACCGATCGAGCATCGCTGCGACCGACGCTGGCATCGACCCGAGATGGACGGGGATGTGTTCGGCCTGGGCGAGCATCTCCCCGGTCGGATCGAACAGCGCTGCGGAGCAGTCGGCCCGTTCCTTGATATTCGGCGAATAGGCGGTCCTCCGCAGCACGATCCCCATGTCGTCTGCGATGGCCTCGAGTCGGTTCCTGGCAACTTCCAGCGTGATCGGGTCGACGGTCACCATGTCACCTCCAGCGCACCGGTGTGAGTCACCACGGCGTGCTCCCCTGGTCCGATCCAACTGGTCGCCTCGCGTTCCTCGATGACGGCTGGTCCAGCGATCTCGGCCCCAACCGCGAGGCCTTCGCGTCTCCACACGTTCGCCTCGGCCGGGCCGGCGTTCGTGACAACCATCCTGGTTCCGAACTGAGCCTCGCCATCCGGTGACCACGAGAAGGCAGTCTCCGGACCGATCGCCGGTGTTCCTGTAACGGTCGCTCGAATCGTGACCACCTCGATCGGATCGCTCGTGCGAGCGAACCCGTTCCGTTCACGATGCAGAACATGGAAGCGATCGGCAAGAACGTCCCATCCGTCTCCGACGACATAAGGCACGGTGACCTCGTGGGACTGTCCCAGGTAACGCACGTCGACGAGGGTCTCAAGGGTGCCGGTCGACAATCTCGAGGATGCCTCTGATCCCAGACGCTCGATCCCGGGGTCGAGATCCTCTCCTTCTCTGAGGAGGACACTGTGGGCCAGGTCAACCCTCGGCGGGCTGAGGAGCAGGCCCGCAGCTGAGAAGACCCCACCGTGGGGAGGGATGATCACCCCTGCCATGTCTAGCGATCGGGCCAGAGCCGTAGCGTGAAGCCCCCCGGCCCCGCCGAAAGCGACGAGCCAAGCATCCCGGGGATCCGCACCCTGCTCGATCGAGACCGTCCGAATAGCACCAGCCATGACCTCTTCTACGACTCGGACCACACCGAGGGCGGTCTCGTCAACGGTGAGCCCCAGAGGGTTCCCGAGATCGATGAGGACCGCTTCGGAGAGGGCTCGGTCGATCGTCAGGCGGCCTCCGAGCGAGGCGTTCGGAGCGATCCTGCCAAGCACCACATTGGCATCGGTCACGGCTGCCTCGTTGCCACCTCTCCCGTAGCAAGCGGGTCCGGGCTCTGCCCCAGCGCTCCTGGGACCCACCCGAAGCGAGCCCCCCGGATCGATCCACCCGACGCTCCCACCGCCTGCGCCGACCGTGTGGATCGCAGTGGACGGCATCCGACAGGGGTACCCGGCGACCGCCCGTTCGTAGAAGATCTCCGGCCTTCCGTTCTGGATGCGACAGGCGTCCGTCGACGTGCCGCCCATATCGAACGCGATGATGTGATCCCGTCCAAGCGCCGACCCGATCGCTGCTGCGGCAACGACACCACCGGCCGGACCGGAGAGGAGGATGGATGCGGGCAACGCCGCTGCGTCAGGTCCGCTGATCAGACCCCCCGACGAGCGCATCACGGCGATGGCGTCCGCAAGTCCGCTCGAACGCACGCCGTCCTCGAGCCTGGTGAGGTAGTCGGCGACGACCGGCGTGAGGTAGGCGTTCAGAACGGTCGTGGAGGTTCGCTCGAACTCCCGGAACTCGGCGACCACGTCGCTCGAGAGTGAGATGGCGACGTGCGGTGCAAGTCGCGCCACCTCACGCCCTATATCCCGTTCCTCGGACGGACCCTCGTAGGAGCGGAGCAGGCTGACGGCAACGGCTTCGACGCCGGCGAGATCAATATCTTCAAGATTCGAGACGCGATCGTCTCTGGCGACGAGTGGCTCAGGTCGATCAGCGAACGGGTCATAGAGACTCGGCCGATCCTGGCGACCAATCTCGATGACATCCTCGAATCCGGGGGAGGTGACCAGCAGAGTGCGTGCCCCGGTTCGCTCAAGCAGCGCGTTCGTCGCTGCTGTCGTCCCGTGGAGGAAGGACTCGACGTGGTCCGCGAGCTCCGCTGCTCCATCAAGAACGGCTTCGCTCTGATCGGCGGTCGTCGTCGGGAGTTTCGCCGTGTGGATCTCCGAGCCGTCCCAGAAGAACAGGTCCGTGAACGTACCACCGACGTCGACTCCGAGGATCATTGCGTGCTCCGCACGCAGCCGACAGACGACAGACCACAGACCACAGAGGGAGCCGTGCAAACGCGTGTCTTCTTGTTGTCTGTTGTCTGTCGTCTGTTGTCTCTGACCGACATCCTGGAGCCGCTAGCCTCTTGGAGCACCATGGCAGTACAGCTCTCCAACACACCCAACCCCAATGCGCTCAAGTTCACAGTCGGTGTCGACGTCGGCGGTCCCGCCACGTTCGTCGCCGGAAGTGACATCGATGACCCCACGGCCGCTGCACTGGTCGCAATCGACGGTGTCACGAGCGTGTTCATGACCGCCGACTTCGTGACCCTGTCCAAGACGGCGGATACCTCGTGGGACGTGATCGCACCTTTGGCGACCACACTTCTCGAACAGCGGTTCGGAGCCTGAGAAACCGTCAGGGCCGCGTCCCCCTCACGATGATCCAGGGCAGCGTCAGAACGACTGGGAACCGCGTCGGCGGTTGAAGTGATTCGTTGGTCCGCTCGAGGAGTCGATCGAATGCAATTGAACTGAGAGCATCGGTCCCGGGCCAGATCCCTGAGCGAACTGCCTCGACACCATCTGCAGCGGACTCGATCACGGCTGCAGGGAGATCGGCCTTCGCCTCGGTCACGTCTCTCAGACCCGCCCGCACGGCGTCGACGCCCAGAACATCGGCTGATCGAAATCGGAAACGGGCATCGGCTGCCGCCTTCGGATCGCTCCGATAGAACAGCCCGTAGAGCCGGGCGGCCGGCATCGACGCAGTGAGGGCCTTCGCATCGATCTCGCCGATCCAGACCGTGCCATCGGATCGGACCACGCGCATCGCCTCTTCCAGGACCGAGCCAATACCGGCCGGAGTCTCCCAGGCCGAGAGAACCACAGCAGAGTCGAACGAACCCCCTTCGAAGCCCGTTGCGGTCGGAGTGGCACCGTCCGGCACCGGACCCACGCCGAGCGTTGCTATGCCGAGAGCAGAGCCACCTGTGGGCCCGGGAAGCTGATCGGCAAGCACTTCAGCGGAGGGGCCGACGAGAAGTGTGTCCTCGCCTTCTACGGCTCCCAAACCTTTCATGGTCGAAATCCAGGCGTTTCGAAACATTCGCTGTTGTTGCATGAAGGCCAGCGTAGTTGCCGCCTAGATCGGCTCGGCGGGGTGTTGGGCCTACGTTCCCGGAATCGTGTCGGATCGCATGACGACCGGCCAGCGGTTGCCGGAACGGTCACCGACGGTGAAGACGACGCGCCATTCCGGACCTGCGGCGCCGGACTCGACAACTTCAGCGCTCTCGTCGAACATCCCGGCGTACTCGAGAGTGGCGGTGATCGCTTGGTCGTGTGCCAGGCCGTCCGTCACCATCCAGCCGTCGATGGAGTGGTACACCGGCGGAAGGATCGGAATGGGGAGGTCTGCGACCGCGGTCTCGCCTTCGTCAACAGCGATCAAGACGTCGACAGCACGGACGGGTCCGCGGACGAAAGCACCGCCCGGTTCCTCTGTCAGGCTCCGGAAGATGACGGAGATGACATAGCCGCTCGTCATGGGCCGTATGTCGAACGCTCGCGCCCACTCGACGTACGAGATCCCTGCTCCGTCGCCGGTCGGCAGCTCCGGAATCGCTGCGTCGTTGACGAACGCCGAGATCAGCTCCTCGGGTATCGGTCCGTCAACGGTGAAGTAGTCGGTGACGAACCACTCTGCTCGGGCGACGGCGGCCAACTCCGCGACCGCGGGGACGGTCGCCATGAGGTCGGCCTCCGACAGGAGGGCCGTCGTCGTTGACGACTCGGTCTCATCCACCTCAGCTTCAGTGGTGGTCGTCTCGACGGGGGCCGCCAGTGCCGGCTGCTCCCCATGGCCGGGGGCGGTGAACCATCGGATCCCGACGAACCCGACGACGACCGCCACGATCACGGCGGCAGCCATATAGACGGTTTTCGCTCGCCCTTGGCGATGCTCGGTCAGGAGCGTGCTCCACGGGATCTCTTCGTACTCATCCATGTCATCCCTCCGGGATCACGAGTCGTTGGCCTGGCAAGATCAAGTTCGGGTTGTCACCGATCAGGGCCCGGTTCGTGTCGTAGATCGCGGGCCAGAAGCGAGCGATGTCGGCGTTCGACGGTTCACCGTCCCCACCCGAGCGAAGGATGTGGGCAGCGATGCGCCACAGGCTGTCTCCGGGTTCGACGACGTACGCTGCGGTGCCCGGCTGCACTCGCTCTGTGCCTGCCCGCGACGTACCAGCCGATCGGCCGGACGCTGGCGGTAAGGCGGGGGCTTCGGTCTCATCAGCCGTCGTTTCCGCTGTGTCCGTGGGAGGTGGCGTCTCGTCGGTGAGACGAACGATCGGTGGAGGAACCGTTGCGACTGCGGATCTCGGCCGAGCGAGCACCGCTGTCAGGCACGCCATCGTCATGAGTACGGCCAGTGGACGAACCGGGATCGGGATCCGAACCGCAGCGAGTCGACGTGTCAGCGCAGGAACCGAACCAAGCACGCCAAGCGTCAAGGTGACGGCCGCGACGCCGGAACAGAGGGCCATGGCAGGTTCCATAGCCCGAACATACAGTAAACCGTAAGTGACCTCAATAGGGTTGATTGGTAGTCGGTATC
>JAMBLK010000030.1 GCA_023336855.1 Actinomycetes bacterium | reverse complement strand
GCGTCGCGTCGGGAACGGTCGGCGTCGTCGACGTGGTCACCGCAGGCATCGGCTCTTCGATCACTTCCGAACCGGTTCCACCGACCAGCCACGCAAACCCGCCAATTAGCAGGAACACCGCGAGTCCGGTCGCCAAAGCAATAGCCCAGCTCGGAACTCGCCACGCAGGGACCGGTGCGGGTGACGGGCCGGTCGGGAGGTCCGGTGGCGGTGGCGATTCATCGACGACGTGTTGCATCATCGTGCGGATTCGGTCGTCGATCTGGCTACTCATCGAGCAACCTCCCCAGTTTGTGGCGAGCACGGCTCAGGCGTCGCCGTACCGTGCGTTCACTCACCCCGAGCCGTTGCGCGGTGGCATCCTCGGGGAGGTCTTCCCAGTAGATGAGGAACACGACGGAGCGCTCGGTCACGTTGAGACGCCCCAGCGCGTCCCACACATCGACTTCACCATTGGGTGACGCGGCGGTCAAAACCGATGCAGCTCGGCGTTCCTGGCTTCGACGGCGCGTCGCGGACCGGTGGTTCATCCGGGCCTGGGACACGACAGTGCGGTAGAGGTAGGCGCGCTGGTTTTCGACCTGGCCCCAGCCGTCGGACCACATTGCTGCGACGAGCGCATCGGACACGACGTCCTGTGCGTCGGCGGGTCCGACCAGCGAAGTTGCGAAACGAGTCAACTCGACCCCGTACCGTTGGAACACTTCACCCTTGGCGAGCGTGGTCATACCCATAGGATGCCGCCGCTCCCACCAAACCGGACAGAGAAATTCGACCCTTCTTGCCCTCACATTCGAAACCGCCCATATCCGGCTTCTTCCTGTACGGCGTGGCGAAACCTCATCGCAGGGTGCATAGGTGCACAGCCGTTGTGGGTGGTCTGTCAGCTCAGTTCGGTGAGGTTGATGAGGCCACCGTTCGTCGGCGTGAAGCCAACAGCGTCGTAGTAGAACGGTCGAAGGTGGTCGTCAAAGTCCACGTGCAACCACTCGCATCCCGCTGACTTCGCTTCATCACGGGCAATCTCGATGAGTCTGATACCGATACCCCGGTGACGAGACCCCGAGGAAACCATCTCGTCCTGAATCCACGCATGCACGAGGCCATCCCAAACAACATTCACGAAGCCGACCAGGCCACCCTGGTCTCGGGCGGTCACCCATCCGAGGCTGCGTTCGCTGACAAGCGATTGCCAATCGTCGTCGAACGCGCCGTGCTCGAATGCGTCAGCATGCAGGGTATGGACCTCATCGTTGGCGAAACCGCCCCGCCACTCGTACTGAATCTCAGACATGCCGGAAGCCCATGCACGGCGGATCCGCTGCACCCATAGCCTCGTTATGCGTGCGGGATTACGACGTGAAGGTGGCCGGAGGGCGGGACACTCCCCACGTCAGAAGCACGGCTGGTATCGCGAACACAACGGTCGAGGCGATCGCCTGCGGTATCGCCTGCTCGACGCCCTCAATACCAGCAGCATCCATGAATAGGGCGGAACCGAGGAAGTTCAGTTGGAAGACCGCCAGGAAGATCAGGAGGATCGCTGCGATTGGATATCCCCATGTCGAGTTCTTCCACAGCAGGACTGCAGCAATTATCGATGCGGGGGCGATTATCGATAGATCGAGGGCGTAGCCGAGGTGCACTCGCCACTCTTCGAACGGGAGTACGTCAGTCGGGAGTTCACCACCGGTCGAGTAGCGGATCGTTTCGTACGCGTAGCTGCCAATGAGGGTGACGACGATGAGGATCAGGAAGATGGCGACGGCCCTGGGGAGCACGGATGACTCCCAGCGAGGTCGGAGATTCGTTGGATCAAACGCACCGAGGCCGAATCCAAGGGCGACCGTTGAGAGCGAGAAGATCGCAACGTGCAGTAGGAAGAGCGAGTTGAATGTCGGCCCAAACACGTAGTAGGCGTATCCATACATCACATACATGGTCATTGCCAGCCACAAGAGGTGGCCCCGAGTGGATCCTCGCGCTGTCATCCACAACGCGATCACCATGATCGGAATGCCCACCACGAGGTTGACCATGTCGTTACCACGCAGCGCCTCTTTGGCGTTCTCACAGTCGACATAGATACCGTCGACTGTGAGCCCAGCCACCGCAGCTACCAGCACCATTCCCACTGCCAAGACCGATATCGACCACGGTACAGGGAGGACGCGTCGGCGATCCATGGTCCACCCGAGCCAGTTCGGCCTGAGCCGCGTGGACTCCCGCAAGCAGGCCCTCGCCAAGATCGATAGCCCGCTGGTGTCACCCGGCATCGGTATCCGGGAGCGGATCAAGGGACTCCCGCGAGTCTCCGGAGCGAATGCAGCGGCCTCCGACACGAGCATCCGAAAGCCCAATCTGCCGGGATCGGCAGCCCGAGGGGCCGAGAAGCGGTTGCGCAAACGCGGCTACAGCCTCGTCGTCCCGGCAGAAATCTTCCGTGTCGAGGACATGAAGGGGCCGATCAGTGACGGCGAACTCGAACGTGCCCGTGAGTGGGGGGAACTTCTGGCGGCGGCGATACCTCCCGGCTAACCAGTAGCTACGGGCGACCAGCGGTCCTGATCAAGGAATGCCATATCCGGCAGGGCGGTCGAGTTCAGAGTTCCCGGTACCCATTAGGAGGACTCTTCTCGGACGGACAAAGACCGCCTGCTCGTCGCAAGATCCTCGTGTCCCCCGTCCTGCGGCCGCGGGGACAGAGCAACGGTCCAAACAGCCGCACGGGATCTCCCTAACCGGCGGGGCCTCTCAGTGTGCCGTCAGTCGTACTGCGTTGTACCCGTGGATCACGAAGGCGGGATTGCGTTGCGGAGGCTCTGCGAGTCCCAGGTTGGGCATCATTGCCGCCATGCCTTCCAGGGCCACCGAGAGTTCGAGCCGTGCGAGCGGGGCGCCGATGCAGGTGTGGATTCCTCCGCCGAATGTGATGTGTGTGCTGTCTCCGCGATCGACGATGAACTCGTCGGGGTTCGCGAAGTGCCGCGGATCGCGGTTCGCCGATCCGAACAGCATCGCGATCTTCTCTCCTCGGGCAAATTCTCTGCCCGCATAGGAGACTCCGTCGGCCAGCACCCACCGCTCGAAGAGCTGCAGAGGCGGATCGAACCGGATCATCTCTTCGACAGCCGTTCGTGAAGGTACCCGGCCTGAACGAACAGAATCCCAGGCGTCGGGAGTAGAGAGCATCGAAACCAGACCGTTGCCGAGCGAATTCACGGTCGCTTCGTGTCCTGCGTTGAGCAGCAGCACGATGGTCGAGATGATCTCACTGTCACTGAGGCGGCCGTCCGACGTTTCGACGGTGCAGAGTCCTGAGATCAGATCATCTGTGGGATACGCCCGCCGCTCAGTGATCAGGTCCCGACACCACGACGAGAACTCAGCCGAGGCCCGGACAGCTGATGAGGCCTGGTCGTCGGTGGTGTCGAGTTCGTACATCTTGACGATTCGATGAGACCAGTCGAGGTAGCGAGGCCAGTCCTCGATCGGTGCACCGAGCAGTTCGGCGATCACGTGGATGGAGAACGGCTGAGCGAAGTCTGCGAGCAGATCGAAGTGGGGTTTTGCGGATGCATCGCGCAGGAGACGATCTGCGTGACCGACGATCGCTGGGCGTAGCCCTTCAATCCTCTTCGGTGTGAATTCCCGAAAGATGAGTTGGCGCAGGCGCCGGTGCTCCGGTGGCTCGAGCATCAGCAGCGACCACTGTTCGACGTCGTTGTAGGGGCCCCAGTCGGGTCTGAGCGGTGGCAGGCCGACTTCAGCCCTCGTCATGATCGGCTCCGGGACACGCCCGAGACGACGGTCCCTCAGCACCCGGAACACGTCGTCGTAGCGGGTGAGGAACCACCTCTGGATGCCGTCTTTGCCGCGCTGCTCGAAGATCGGGGTCTCTTCACGGACCGTGTTGAGAACCGGATACGGATCCTGGAGGAACGCTGGGTCGGTGAAATCGATCATGTGGCACTGTACGCGAACGAACCGCCGCGTGAAGCGGCGGCTCGTCGGTGGACGGTGTTCTACTTCTCGGGCTCGATGATCGGTCCGTCGTAGGTGCCGTTGAGAAGCTTTTCGAGCGTCGACCGTGCAGATGCTCGCTTGGAGTATCCCTGGCTTTGCGCCACGATCTGGCCGTTCGAGGCCTTCACTCGGAAAGCCCACTTCCCGTTTCGCTGCTGATAGAGCTCGCCTTTTCCGGCCATTGGGTGGTTCCCTCCTTAGGAATTAGTCAGACCATAGCCCGCGAAACATATCCGTAGCGACTCATCGCAGCGAGACACCCGTCAGGCGTCGGTCTCTCGCTCCAGATCGAGGGCCGCGGAGTTGATGCAGTAGCGCAATCCGGTTGGATTCGGACCATCGTCGAAGACGTGCCCGAGGTGGGCGCCGCACTCAGCACAGGTGACCTCGGTGCGCACGCTGAGCAGGCTCCGATCGGTCTGTGTGGCAATGGCTGCGTCCGATGAAGGCTGCCAGAAACTTGGCCATCCGCTCCTCGAGTCGTACTTGGTCTCGCTCGAGAACAGCTCGGCATCGCACACGATGCAGCGATACGCTCCAGCGTCCTTCGTGTCCCAGTATTCACCCGTGAAAGCCTGCTCTGTCCCAGCTTCCTGCGTGACGTGGATCTGCATCGGTGACAGATCGGACAGGTCCCGTTCGTTGGTATCACTCATCTTGCGAGGCTACCGTCACCTTCATGGATACGAGCCCGATCGATGCCGCCCTCGAAGTACTGGACGAGAACAAGACCCGATGGGCGCGTCTACCCGTCGCCACGAAGATCCACATCCTCGACGGTATCCGCGCCCGCGTCGGCACCGTCGCCCACGCGTGGGTTGATGCAGCTACAGAGGCGAAGCAAATCCCACCGGAGTCGCAGCTTGTTGGCGAGGAGTGGACGAGCGGTCCGTATGCCGTTGCAGCAGGCGCCGCGGCGATTGCAGACACGCTGCACCGCATCGAGGATGGGATACCTGTTCTCGAGGGATTCCCCGTTCGGACGCTGGCCAACGGTCAGGTAGCGGTGAGAGTTTTCCCGGCGAACTCCGAAGACCGTCTCTTCCTCAGTGCCCATACTGCAGAGGTCTGGATGCAGCCGGGAGTCGAAGAAACAGATCTGGTGGATTCAGCGGCATCGTTCTATCACGAGACCGACCCGGAGGGTTCCGTTGCCCTCGTGCTCGGAGCCGGCAATATCGCCTCGATCGCCCCTCTGGACGTCCTCACCGAACTGTTCAACTACGGCGCTGTCACGGCGGTGAAGCTCAACCCGGTCAACGCCTATCTCGGTCCTTTCCTAGAGGAGATCTTCGGACAGCTCATCGAAGGCGGGTTCGTTCGCTTTGTGTACGGGGGCACCGAGGAGGGCATCTACCTCACCCGCCATGAGATCGTTGAGCACATCCACGTCACCGGTGCCGGCCGGACACACGACGCCATCATCTACGGCAGCGGTTCCGATGGCGAGCGTCGCAAGGATGACGACGAGCCGATCATCTCCGTTCCTGTGACGGCCGAACTCGGTGGAGTCGGCCCAACGATCGTCGTCGGTGGCCGGTGGTCCGATGCGGATCTGCGTTATCAGGCCGAACACATCATGAGCCAGAAACTCCACAATCACGGCTTCAACTGCATCGCATGTCAGGTTCTCGTGCTCCCCGAGGAGTGGGATCAAGCCGACGACCTTCTGGATGCCATGCGCGGTGTCGTTTCGGAAGTTGGCGACCGTGGGGCCTACTACCCAGGGATCGCCGAACGTCACGCGCAAGCGGTTGCCTCCCATGGAAATGCGGAAGTGCTCACCAACGGCGCTGGACCGGTGACGTTCATCACCGATCTCGATCCGGCTATGACCGAAGACGTGTGTTTCACGACGGAGTTCTTCGGAGCCGTGCTCGGCGTCGTACGCCTCCCGGGAGTCGACACCGCGGCATATCTCCACAACGCTGTGGCCTTCGCCAATGACACGCTCGATGGCAACCTCGGAGCGAACCTGATCATCCATCCGGCTACCGCGAAACAGGATTCTGATGCTCTTGAAGATGCGATCAGAGACCTCCGCTACGGGACGATTGCCGTGAACTCCTGGGTCGGTATCGCATTCGCCATCAACCGAGCAACGTGGGGTGCGTTTCCCGGTAACCCACGCAACGATATCGCTTCAGGATCCGGCATTGTCCACAACTCCCTCATGCTCGAGGGCACCGAACGCACCGTCGTACGCGCTGCATTCGCACCGTTCCCGCGAACG
>JAMBLK010000029.1 GCA_023336855.1 Actinomycetes bacterium | reverse complement strand
TCGGAGCGCAGGATGAAGGTGCCGCCGTTGTGGTGGGCGAACAGGTAGTTGTAGAGCGCGGTTCTTGCCGCTCCGACGTGGAGATAGCCGGTCGGCGACGGGGCGAACCGAACGCGCGGGGTCATGCCTGCACCACGGGGTTCATGAGGATTCCGACTCCCTCGATGTCTACCTCGACCTGATCTCCCGGAACGATCGGGCCAACACCCGATGGAGTGCCAGTGAGGATCACATCACCCGGCAGCAGCGTCATAACCGACGAGATGAACGACACGAGTTCACCGACTCCGAATACGAGGTCGGCGGTCGTGCCCGACTGGCGAAGGTCGCCGTTGACGCGCGACACGATCGAGAGACCCTCCTGGGGATCAAGATCGGTGTCGATCGCCGGACCGAGCGGACAGAACGAATCGAAGCCCTTGGCACGGGTCCACTGGCCGTCGGCACGCTGTAGGTCACGAGCCGTCACGTCGTTCGCCGCCGTGTAGCCCATGATGTGCGGTCCGACGTCCTCGATCTTCACGTTCCGCGTGACCTTCCCCATCACCACGGCAAGTTCGGCTTCGTGATGCACTTCTTCGGCCTGCTGGGGAATCCGGATCGGTTGCATCGGCCCGATCACCGACGTCGGCGGCTTCAGGAACAGCACGGGTGAGGTGGGGACATCGCCACCCATCTCAGCTGCGTGATCGGCATAGTTCTTGCCGACGGCGATGACCTTCGTGGGAATCACAGGTGCGAGCAGGCGGGCGTGTTCCCACTCGACGACCGTCTCCGTCGGCTCCCACGCCACGAACGGCGTTCCCCGATAGATACGGATGCCCTCGGGTTCGACCGCGCCGTATGTGATGTCGTCGACGTCCGTGTCGACCCTGACGATCTTCATGGTGTGCTCTCTCTAGATTTCGATGAGAGACTCGCCGGAGGCTACGCGCTCGCGCAGTTCGTCGGCGGTCGCGTCGTAGACATCCGTCGGGATCCCGGCGATCAGGCGCCGGATCCGCAGCGGATGGTGGGCGGAACCACCGATCGCTGCCGCCCGGACCGGGCCGAAGTCGCTTTCGACGTCGTAGCCGAGGATCACGATCGCTGCGTCGATGTCGCCCTTGGTGGGTCCGCGACCGACCAGAGAAGACCGGGCTGCAGCAACCGCAGCAACTGCAGCGTCGGCATCTGCCCGGTGCTCGTGATCGGCGAGGGTCAACTCTCGTGAAGCGACAAGACTCAGTGCGTAGCCGGCGTCGGGCCCGGGCATCCCGAAGGCGCCACCCCATGGCATCCCGGTCCCGGTGAGCTCACCGGGCCGATTCGGAGCCCAAGAACGTTCCGGGCCGGTACCGGAGACCCGCCACGGCAGATCTGAGATCGGAAGTTCGATATTCGGTTGCTGCGCCATGATTCCACTCGCTCGATTGTGACGCCATGGTAGAAGGCGTTCGGCTAGATGTAGTCGAGCCAGTCGGCGTAGCGCTCGTTGGCTCCGGTCACCGCGTCCATGAACATCTCCTGGGCACGCTTCGTCACGGGTCCGGGGCGTCCATCTCCGACCGGCCGGTCATCGACCTCCCGTATCGGAGTTACCTCAGCGGCCGTCCCGGTCAAGAACATCTCGTCGGCGTAGTAGAGGTCGGTTCGGGTGACCGCCTCCTCGATGACCTCGTATCCATCGTCGCGGAGCATCGTGATCACCGCTTCACGGGTGAGGCCCTCGAGGACGCCCGAAGCCAGCGACGGTGTGCGAACAACGCCATCCCGGATGAGGAACAGGTTCTCGCCGCTGCCTTCGGCGACGAAACCATCGGTGTTCAGCATGATCGCCTCGTCGTAGCCGCCGCGCAGGGCTTCCTGCTTCGCCTGGACCGAATTGACGTAACCGCCGGTGAGCTTGGCGTTCGGCATCAACGAGTCGTGCCCGATGCGGCGCCACGACGACACCTTGACCCGGATCCCGTTGGTCACGCCGTCTTCACCCAGATAGGCGCCCCACTCCCATGTGGCGATCATCGTGTGGACCGTTGCGCCGGCGGGATTCAGTCCCATCGAACCGGTCCCGTAGAAGACCAGCGGACGAATGTAGCCGGATATCAGACCGTTGGCGGAGAACAACTCCTTCGATGCTTTGACGATCTCGTCGACACTCCACTCGATCGGAATCCCGAGCGCTTTGCAGGACCGGGCCAGACGCTCGATGTGTTCCGTGAGCCGGAACACTGCCGGCCCCCGATCGGTCTCGTAGGCGCGGATTCCCTCGAACGCTCCGGTGCCGTAGTGGAGGCCGTGGGACAGAACATGGATAGTCGCGTCGTCCCAATCGACGAACTCTCCATCCATCCAGATGTACTT
>JAMBLK010000028.1 GCA_023336855.1 Actinomycetes bacterium | reverse complement strand
TCGATGTCTTCGTAGCCGCCGAAGAAGACTGCATTGAAGAACGTCGTGCCGAACTGACTCACGCCACCGCCCACGTTCACGGGGCTGTCGCAGCAGTAGACCTCACCGTTGATGATTGCCCCGTCACGTACGTAGCCCTTCGCCTCGGTGCGCTGGCCGACCTTCTCGTTGATCGAGAACGTCTCTCCCGGCCACACGATTGAGTCATCGACGGTACGCGCCATCGTCTGGATGTTCGTGACTCGGGGTTGCCCGGCCGTGTATCTAGTCGTGAAGCTCGAGACCAATCCGAGAGTGCCCCATGCCTCGACTTG
Source organism: Actinomycetes bacterium (assembly GCA_023336855.1). Taxonomy (GTDB): domain Bacteria; phylum Actinomycetota; class Acidimicrobiia; order Spongiisociales; family UBA5794; genus JAHEEL01. Next base: position 3,863 of record JAMBLK010000028.1, on the reverse strand, counting down.
TTCGGCCGTGATCCGCGGCTCGATGTCGGTCACGATGGGGAGATCGCCACGGCCTCCGTTGAATGCAGCCGCGTACAACGCTTCCGCGAGGGTATCGACGTCGACGCGGGTGCCGTACTCCGGAGGCGTGACCGAGACCCGACCGGTAGCGACATTGGTGGCGATCTGAACCTCAACGGGCGGCTGTTCGAATTGGGCGAGGCGTGATTCGAGCGTGGTGGCGATGATGTCGGGATCGAGACCGATATCGATGTGGGCGGGCGATGTTGTCACAATGTCGATCGTCACGGCCGCGGCCATCTCAGAACGGAGGACGATGAGCGTCGCCTCGGCATCGTCGTTGTGGAGTGTGATAGGGCGGCTGATGAGGGTCTCAACGGTGGTGGCGGCTTCGTCGAGCTGTTCATCCGACAGAACCGGTACGCGGTCGACCAGCGGAATCTCAGCCACATGTTCCACCCCGTCGAGCATGGTCGCTTCGATGATGTTGAGGGCGGCATCCCGGTCGATTCGCAATCCGGCATTGGGGTATGTGATCACAACTCCGCCATCGACAATTGTGATGTCCCCGTCAAATGCCGGCTCGGGGATCGCGGCCAGTTCCCACAGTTGTACGTAGTGGTCGATGGAAGCACCGTCGATGGTCACTTCGACCGGTATCTCGAGCTTCGTTGAGAAGCTGCGGACCCAAGGAACGAAGCCGCTGAGGACGGTGTGATCGGTTTGTGAGATCGCCGTCGCTACTGCCGAATCGACGTCGATCCTCATTCCGACGTTGTTCGGGTAGACCTCGTACGTCATACCGTTGACCGTGAAGGCAGACGGCTCCGCAAAGATGCCTTCCTGGTAGGCGCGTACGACGGTGAACGCCTCATCCGGAGGAAGTCCCGCGACGTCGATCCCGGCGATGGAGACATTGCGTGGCAGCGTCCCGCTGTTCATCGACCGGTCGGCGAGATACACAGCGAGCGGGAGCATGAGGATCAAGAGCGGGGCGACGACGAAGAGAAGGATTCTGCTCGCCTTCACGGTCGCTTCACCCCCTCCGGCTCGTGTCGGGTCGTCCCCCAACTGGTCCTTGGATCTGAGCATATCCCGAGTCCCGAGTAGCGGCTTCGGTCGGCGCAACCTCCCTGAGGCGGTCCGAGTGCGATTCCGTCCGGTCGCTACACTGCTTGTGATGGTGTCCATGCTCAACCCGACAGCCCCCAAGACCCCGAACGAGAAGAGCTGACGGGTGCTGAAGCTTCGCTCTCTCTTCCAGAAGGAGACGCTCAAGGACGACGCCGTTGCCGGTGTCGTGCTTGGCGTTGAGAGCGTCCCGGACGGCCTCGCGGGAGGTCTCCTCGCCGGTGTCAACCCGGTATTCGGTCTCTACGCCTACATGGTGGGGACGTTCACGGGAGGTCTGTTCACGAGTTCATCGTTCATGGCGGTTCAGGCGACCGGGGCAATGGCGATCGTCGTTGCAGACATCGGCGCGGTCCACTCTGCCGAAGACCCGGCTCGGGCACTCTTCACCCTGTCGATATTGACCGGCGTCGTCATGCTTGCCGCCGGCCTCCTGAAGGCGGGGTCGATCCTCCGCTTCGTATCGAACGCCGTCATGGTCGGGTTCATCAACGCTGTAGGCATCAACATCATCCTCGGCCAGTTGGACAACTTCACCGGATACGAATCCGAGGGCGCGAATCGTGTCCTGCGGGCGTTCGACACGATCATCAATCTGGGCCAGGCTTCCTGGCCGACGATCACCGTCGGCATTGCCACCATCGGTTTGATCCTCCTGCTGGAACGCACCAAGCTCAAGGCACTCGGCATGGTCGTCGCCATCATCGTTGGATCGGCGATTGCTCCGCTCCTCGGCTGGGACGTGGCGATTCTCAACGACATCGCTGAGATTCCAAGATCTCTGCCCCTTCCGATGATGCCTCAATTCGGACTCATCCCGGTGCTCGCCATCCCTGCTCTCTCGCTTGCGTTCATCGGTCTGGTGCAGGGTGCCGGGATTTCGGCGAACTTCCCGAATCCCGATGGGAGCTACCCCGACGCCTCCCAGGATTTCGTGGGCCAGGGCGTCGCGAACGTGGCTGCGGGGGTCTTCCAGGGCATGCCGGTTGGGGGCTCCATGTCGGCCTCGTCGCTCGTCAAGACTGCCGGTGCGAAGAGCCGTCTGGCTCTTCTGATTGCCGGTGTCGTGATGGCGATTGTGATTCTCGTGTTCGGCTCTGTGGTCGGATCTATCGCGATGCCGGCGCTCGCCGGTTTGCTGATGACGGTGGGGTACCGGACGGTGAAGCCGGCCGACATCAAGGCTGTGTGGAAGACCGGCGGGATGCAGGCCACCGTCATGGGCGTCACATTCGCTCTGACCATGGTGATCGCTTTGCAGTACGCGGTGCTCGTCGGCGTCGGGATCTCGATGATCCTCTACATCATCAAGCAATCGAACCAGATCGTGATCAAGCGGTGGTTGATCAGCACGGATGGGGATCTTCGCGAGGTGGAAGCGCCGAGCGACGTACCGTCCAATGACGTCGTTGTGCTGCAACCGTATGGGAGTCTGTTCTTCGCCTCGGCCCCCGTCTTCGAGGAGAAGCTCCCGAACGTCACGGACGAGACCCGTAACGCCGTGGTGATCCTGCGGCTCCGTGGGAGGAGCGACCTCGGTTCCACGTTCATGGACGTGCTGCTGCGGTATGCGGAGGCCCTCCGAGGCCAGGAGAGCAAGCTCGTGCTGGTCTCAGCAGACGAGAACATCCACGAGCAACTGGCGGTAGCAAGAGTCACTGCCGTGGTTGGCTCGCAGAACGTCTACACATCGGACGAGTGGGTTGGCCGCACCCTCAAACAAGCGTATAGCGATGGCACCGGATGGGTTGAGACTCATCGTGGCGATGCCACAGAACCTCGATCAGAGGGCTGAGGTTCGGTCGCGCTCGGGACGATGAACCCGTGGTGCGGTCATCCTGAGGAAGAGGATGAGAACCGGGACGAGATACACGGCGTAGGCGACGGCCATGAGTAGTGAGGGGCGGGGTGTCCATCCGAAGAGGCTTCCCAGGAACCTCCCCGTCGTGCCCGCAGACGGATCGAGAATCCCTAGATCCCAAACATGTTCGCTGACGGTAGGCAGCAGACCGAGTTCCTGGAACTCGTGAACGGCCTTCGAGACCAGCCCGGCTGCGAAGAGGATGATGAGGACTCCCGTGAGTCTGAAGAAGGCCCGGATATCGATGTGGCTACTCCCTGCATAGAACAGGATGCCGATCACGACGGCGGCCGCGAGGCCGAGGAGTCCCCCGACGATTTGTGACGACGACGATTCGGTGCCGACTGTTGTGGAGATGAGGAACAGCGACGACTCGATCCCCTCCCTGAGAACCGTGACGAATGCGATCGTGGCAAGGGCGGTCGCTCCTCCCGCTGCGATCGCGGTATCGACGTGGGAGTGGATGTGGCCCTTCAGGTTCTGTGCCTGTTGTCCCATCCAGAAGATCATCCAGGTAAGGAGCCCGGCGGCGACGAGCGCGATGATGCCCTCTACAAGCTCTTCCGCAGCACCCTCGAGACCGCCGACGGTGTTCCAGAGGACGATTCCGGCGACGAGGGACACGAGGATCGCTGCCGCCGTACCGGCCCAGATCCAACGTGAATCCGATCGGCGGTCGATCCGATTCAGGTAGGCGAGCAGGATCGCAACGATGATCGCTGCCTCAACGCCCTCTCGCAGCATCACCAAGAACGCGGCCATGTTGTGGTTCTCCATCTCGTCGCCCAATTCGCACTATGACCGTAGTGGGAATGGTTTCCGTGTGTGACGAGATTTGGGTGGGGGAGTAGATCAGTAGATCGGAGAGCTG
>JAMBLK010000027.1 GCA_023336855.1 Actinomycetes bacterium | reverse complement strand
TGGCGTCGCCCGCGAGGAAGTCGAAGTCCGGCAGGTTCCAGATGACGTCGCCCTTGGCGTTCTTGATGACGCCGTTGTTGGGGAGCGGCGCGATGAAGCCCTTCGTAGCATCTTCGAAACTCTGCCTATCAGAGAAGTCCAACTCGTTCAGGACACGTCGCTGCGCATCCCTTGTCGCCCCTGTGGCGTGTTTCCCTACGTCCTTCTTCGTGTTCGGCTCCGTCATGAAACACCCCTTCACGTACGCGGAAGTCGACCGACCGGTCGACCTACTCACAACATACATGTTGAACGGACCCGCTCGTAGCCGGAATCGGCACACTTGACATACGCCGCGTTCCTTCGCGCCTATCGACGCCAAGAAACGAGAGAAGCGTTGGAAGGACGCCCGGGACGAGGCGTCCTCGTGGAGAGTATTCTTCAGTCAAGCGGGCGGGTTCGGAGTCAGAGATCCGGACCGGCCCGGATATTGGGGGAGCACACGACGTGGGCCGTCCGATGATGCCGACGTGACGGGGACTGACCGAGCAGGATTGGCCGATTGAGGAGACATTGTGATCAAGCTGGTAGTCGACGTCGAGGACTACGACCTGAGTGATGACCTTAAGGAACGCCTTCAGGATCGGATCGGTGGACTCGACGACTTCATGAACACGCTCGATGAGGGGCACGTGACTGTGGCGTGGGAGGGCGGTCCGAACGAGGAGACCAGCGTCAGTGCCCAGGTGTGGGGAGGCGGCCATAAGTTCGAGGCGTCGGATGTCGATTGGAAGCCTGCTACCGCTGTCCAGAAGACTCGTTCCAAGCTCGAATCCCAGATCAGAAAGGCGCACGGCAAGGAGATCTCCGACCGCGACAGGAAGCGACGCTGAAGGCAGCGGCCGACGAGTGCTTTCGCTCGGGTATTCCGCGTGAGATGTGCCGAATCCGGCTAGGCATGGGCGACCTCCAGAGATAGCGTTGGTCTCGTTGCAGGACGGATCACAGGCGAACCGAGTTACGGCAGCAGAGGAATCACACATGGCGCAACAGCCCGGCGGTTGGTACGACGATCCAACCAATCAGTACATGTATCGCTACTGGAATGGCACCCACTGGACGGATCAGGTCAGCAGCGGCGGTGCCACCAGCACCGACCCGACCGCAATGGATTCGTCGGCCGCGACCGTTCCTCCGGGACCGGGCTCGGCTGCACCGATGCCGCCTCAAACAGCGGCGCCGGTGGTACAAGTCACGCAGAAGAGTGGATCGGCAATTGGTGTCATCATCGGTGTGCTTGTTGCCCTCGTGGCGGTAGTCGTGTTGATCGTCGTTCTGATGAACAATTCCGGTGGCGACTCACCGACAACAAGCATCGAGCCGCCGGCAACAACCGAAGCTCCAGCGACGACCGTGGCACCATAGGTCACAGAGGTTCGACTGGAGGGTGAGATGTTGACGATGCCTGGTGGTCCGCCTGCGTATCACGTGTTGGCGAAGCCGACGGGTCCGATCTGTAATTTGGATTGCGAGTATTGCTTCTTCTTGTCGAAGGAGATGTTGTATCCGGGGGATCGGTTCCGGATGGCTGATGATCTGTTGGAGACGTATATCCGGCAGTTGTTGGAGTCGCATCGCACGCCGGAGGTGATGGTGGCGTGGCAGGGTGGCGAGCCGACGATGATGGGTCTCGATTTCTTCCGCCGGTCGGTGGAGTTGGTTGACCAGTATCGCAAGCCGGGTCAGCAGGTTTCGTACACGATCCAGACGAACGGGATTCTGATCGATGACGACTGGGCGGTGTTCTTCAAGGAGAACGACTTCCTGGTGGGGCTGTCGGTGGATGGCACGAAACCCCTCCACGACGCGTATCGGGTCGATAAGCGGGGTCAGGGTTCATTCGATCGGGTGATGCGCGGCTTTGAAGCCTTGAAGGCTCGCGACGTGGACGTGAACGTGTTGTGCACGGTTCACGCCGCCAACGCTGGCCACGGTTTGGAGGTGTATCGGTTCTTCCGCGACGACATGGGGGTGCGATTCATGCAGTTCATCCCCATTGTGGAGCGGGTCACCGAGACGCTCCTGCCGTTGGCGAACCTGGGCTGGGGGACTGAGCGTGGCGACGATCGGCCGCTGTATCTCCAGGCGGGGCATCACGTTACGGACCGGACCGTGGAGCCCGAGGCGTTCGGTCGGTTCCTCACCGACATCTTTGACGAGTGGGCGAAGAACGACATCGGCGAGGTGTACATCCAGCACTTCGATACGGCGTTGGCGAACTGGTACGGGGAACCCGCCCGTGTGTGCGTGTTCTCAGAGACGTGTGGGTTGGCGGTGGCGCTCGAGCACAACGGTGACCTGTATTCGTGCGACCACTACGTCGAGCCGGACTACCTGCTGGGGAACATCAACGAGACGCCGATGGTCGAGCTGGTCGGATCGCCGCAGCAGATCGAGTTCGGGTTGGCGAAACGCGATTCGCTCCCGGAGTTCTGCCGAAACTGTGAGGTCCGCTTCGCGTGTCACGGCGGTTGTCCGAAGAACCGATTCATCGAGACACCCGATGGCGAAGCAGGTCTGAACTATCTCTGTGCCGGATACAAGACCTTCTTCAACCACATCGACCGACCGATGCGGATCATGTCGGACCTCTTGGGTCAGAACCGCGCCCCATCCGAGATGCCCTCGATCCTCGCAGCGGAAGAGGCCGCACGGTTCGCCGACGTCGGCCGCAACGACCTTTGCCCCTGTGACAGCGGCCTCAAATTCAAGCGGTGCCACGGCGCCCACGTGACATGATGTTCCCACGACCAGAGAGGCCCTCTTCCCATGGCTGACGTACTGACCGTGATCGTGAAACTGTCGGCGATCGTCTTCGTGCTGTCGTCGATGCTGGCCATGGGGCTGAGCCTGACGATTCCACAGATCGTCGCCCCATTGAAGAACCTCAAACTGGTGATCTTGGCGCTTGCTGTCAACTTCGTTGCTGTGCCGCTTCTGGTGTGGGGGATTCAGGCGGTGATGAGCCTCGATCAGGACATCTACACCGGTCTTCTCCTCATGGCGACCGCCGCCGGGGCGCCGTTCCTACCCAAACTCGCACAGACCGCCAAAGGCGATGTCGCGTTCTCCGTTGGGCTCATGGTGCTGTTGATGGTCGTGACGATCGTCTACATGCCGATCGTCTTGCCCCTTCTTCTCAGCGGCGTTGAGATCAATCCGTGGGACATCGCAAGGTCACTGATACTGGCGATGCTGCTGCCGCTCGGGATCGGACTGTTCATGAAGGCGCGTTGGTCGGAGCTTTCCGACGATCTCCAGCCACACATGGCGAGCGCGTCGTCGTACTCGATCCTCGTGATGCTTGTCGGAGCGATCGTCCTGTCGTGGGAGAACATCGTCTCGCTGTTCGGTACCGGTGCCATCATCGCCATCATTGTCTTCCTGCTGATCTCGCTTGCCATCGGCTACTTCGCCGGTGGATCGGATCCCGCCACCCGGTCGGTCTTGGGCCTCGGGACCGCTCAGAGGAACCTCTCCGCTGCGCTCGTTGTCGGCGCGATGAACTTCTCCGACAGCCCCAATGTGCTCATCACAGTGATCGCAGCCGGGCTGATCGGCCTCGTCCTACTGCTGCCGATCGGTGCCGAACTGGGCAAACGGTCAACGGCGCCCGGAACGGCCCAAGCGGATACGTAGGTTCATGATGGAGACACGACAATCATCTTTCAACGGAACTGGACTCACAAGGAGCGCACGATGAAGTCATCAGACGGTCGACGGAGTTACACGACGGTGGGTGAAGCATGACCATTCGAACCGTTGTTTCGAACGTCGCGATTCGCGCTGCGGATCGTCTGAATCCGATCACGAACAGTCCATCGGCACCGTTGAAGACACGAGCGTTGTTCGCCTCGTTCGCCCCATCGTTGATGCCTCGAGCAGCGATCCATCAGGGGATGGCGGCCGG
>JAMBLK010000026.1 GCA_023336855.1 Actinomycetes bacterium | reverse complement strand
TCCTGTTCCACAGCGATCGCGACACCGCCACGTGCCGTGCCGTCGAGTTTCGTGAGCACGATTCCGGTAACGCCAACAGCCGCGGTGAAGCTCCGGGCCTGTTCTATCCCATTCTGGCCGGTGGTCCCGTCGAGGACGAGCAGGACCTCGCCGATCTCCCCTGCCTCGCGGCGAAGAACTCGAGCCACCTTGCCCAGTTCGTCCATGAGGTTCGTCTTCGAGTGCAGTCGGCCTGCGGTGTCGACGAGTACGACGTCGGTATCGGACTGAGCGGCTCTTCGATAGGCATCGTACGCCACGGCGGCCGGGTCGGATCCCGGTTCGCCTGAGACGACTTCCACTCCGACGCGCTCGGCCCAGGTGCGGAGCTGCTCATCTGCAGCGGCCCGAAATGTGTCGGCGGCGCCAAGGATCGTTGTCTGGCCGCCCTCTCCGAGCAGACCGGCGATCTTGGCGATCGACGTCGTCTTCCCTGTGCCGTTCACACCAACAACGAGGACCACGGCCGGCTTGCCCTCGAGGTGCAGGGACCGATCACGCCCGGACATCTGACTGATGAGAGCTTCTTCGAGTAGTCGCCGTGCCTCATCACCGTCATCCGGGTGCTTCTTCCTGACGTCGTCGACAGCGGCCGAGGCCGTTGACACCCCGACGTCTGCAGCGATCAGCGCCTCTTCGAGTTCGTTCCAGAAGTCGTCGTCGAGCGTGTCGGATCCAAAGAGATCGCCGAGTCGGTCGCCGATGGCCGACCGAGTTCGCGACAATTTTGATCGCAAGCCTCGTTCCGGCGCTTGCACCGTCGACTTCGAGATAGGGCCTTTGTCGCGCGATCGCAGGAACACGACGAGCGCAACGACAGCGATAATGGCAATCGCTGCGACGAGCACGATCAAGAGGTTGGTATCCACCGATACTCCTAACGAACGGAATGGCTGGGAGTGTGCTGAGTATTGCTGTTGCCCAGATCGGCGGCCAGGCGCGCCAGGCGCAAGGATGAGGTCTCGCCACTCCTCATGTCGGAATGGCGGAGCAGAAGCCACAGCGCGTGGTGATGCCTGGTCGTCGAGATGGGCGACATGTATTGCTCAGCGCACTCCTAAACGGTGACCCTCGCCATGCGACGGGCGAGGACCTTTGAGGACTCGCCGGGTTCCATCGTGACGCCGTACAGCATATCGGCGGCTTCCATCGTCTGTTGCTGGTGTGTGATGATCACCAACTGTGCCGATGAACGGAGCGTATCGACGAGCCTGAGGAAACGATGCAGGTTCGCGTCGTCGAGTGCCGCTTCAACCTCGTCCAGGACGTAGAACGGGCTCGGCCGTGCGCGGAACACCGCGAACAGGAACGCGAGGGCGGCGAGGCTTCGTTCTCCACCGGAGAGGAGGGCGAGTCTGCCGACCTTCTTCCCGTGGGGCTGTGCTTCCACCTCGACACCGGACTCGAGCGGATGATCCGGGTCGGTGAGGCGGAGCCGTCCCCGACCTCCGGGGAACACCTGGGCGAAGTTCTCCTGGTAGAGCGCCGAGATCTCCTCGAACGCGACCATGAACAAGCTCGCCATCTCTTCGTCGAGTGCCGCGATGACCTTCCGCAACTCGGTTCGCGACTCGTCGAGATCGACGAGTTGCTCATCGAGCAGAGCAACCTCGCCCGCCAGTTCATCGTATTCGGCGGCGGCCAGCGGGTTGATGGGTCCCATCCTCCGGAGATCGGCCTCGAGGCTGGCAAGGCGCTCCGCCGGCACGATCGCCTCGTCGAGTTCCGGGCGGGGTGCACCGAGCGCCTCGTCGAGTGATGCGTCAACATCTCGACGCAGGCCTTCCTCGCTCGATTCCAAACGGATACGAATCTCAGTCAGCTCGACGGCGAGAACCGAGAGCCGTTCTTTCGCCGTCGAGATCGCACTCTCGAGTTCCTCGCGGCGTTTCTCTGCGGTGGCGAGGGATTCGGAGACGTCTCCGATTTCGAGTCGAAGCGACCGCTGGCGGTCACGCAATTCTGTGATGTGCTGCTGGGCGAGAGCCGTCACCCGGATGGACCGGGTCTCGATCTCGGAAAGTTGATCGATTCTGGGATCGTCATCGGGGACCAGGTCGAGTTGGCCCAACTCCAACGTGACACGTTCGAGTCGTCGCTGCAGCAGTGCGCTCCGCTCAGAGACTCCAGCGAGCTCGGCGGCCGACTCTTCCCTTCGCAGGCGGGCCTTGTCTCTCCGAGCGGTCACCTCTTCGCGGCGTCGATTGAGGGCCTCCCAGGCAACCTGGCGGGTAGCTTCCTCCCCCTCGAATTCTGCGACCCGTTCGCGCACCTCTGCGATGCGTTCCTCTCGGCCTTCCTCAGCTTCGTGGAGCGCCTTCGTGCGTGTACCAAGTCGCTCGCGCTCGGCTTCGCCTTCGGCCCGGGCGCGACCGATCAGGGCCAGCGCTTCGGTGTGGCCCGCGATCCTCGCCTCGAGCGCCTCGAGATCGTCAAGTGCTGCTCGCTCGATCCTCCGACCTGTTTCGAAATCCCGACGAGCGGCGGTTCGTCTGCTCTCCGTGCGGGCTCGTTCGCGCTCGCCGATCTCAAGTTGCACGCGGGCTGCTTCGAGAGCGGCGAAACCCGTCCCATCAGGCTGCGCAACGTGCATCCCCGATGCGGCGATCACATCGCCCTCGGGAGTTACAGCCCGGAGGTGCGGGTATCGCTCAACAACCCGCCAGGCCGCTTCCCATCCGGCGGCGAAGACGACGTCACCGAGGAGCGCCTCAGCTACCCGGAGGTCGGCCTTCACCCCCAGAAGATCGACGAGTGCATCCAGGCCGAGTTCTTCGGCGGCGGCGCGTGCAGGGACATCTGTCGATTGCTGCGGGTTGACGAGCGACACGCCGCCAAGACCTTTCGACTTGAGATCGCCGGTGAGATCGCGAATGGTCTCCCGGTCGACGGTGAGGAACGCGTCGGCCCACGGGCCAAGTGCCCGGTCCACTGCATCGGCGAGATCTTCCGGAGCGTCCAGGGATGCTGCGACCACTCCCATGATCCCTTCACGGCTCTCGGTCATCGTTCGAGCCGCCGGATCTCCGACACCTGCGATGGCGGCTTCGTATGCCTCGACCCGTGCTTCGGATGCGGCGACGGCGACCAGGGCATCCGTGTGCTGCTGATCGGCGGCTTCCCACTTCCCCTCGACGTCGGCGCGGTGATCACTGGCCTCTTCGTATGTCCGCTGTGATGCCGTCAATTCTGAATCCGCCTGCTGGATCGATCGATTCAGCTCGACGCTTTCGGTTGTCTCTTCTTCCAAGCGGTCGACAACGACGCCGCGACGCGTCTTGATCGACTCGAGTTCTCGCCGGTCTCGCTGCGATGCGTTCTCGAGGGCTCTGAGATCGCCTCGGAGGTTCGCGACAACACCCTCGGCGGGAAGTTGGACCTGTTCGGCGAGTGTCCTCTCCTCGTCCTCGAGCGCTTGAAGGGCGACGAATCGGCGCTCTGCCTCGTCCCGCAAACGGAGTCCCGAGTCACCCGCCTCGTCGATGCCGGCTACAAGTTCGCCTTCTTCCCTGGTGAGGTCGTCGCGTCGCTCTTCGGCTCCTTCGATTCGGCCCTCGAGTCCGACGCGTCGTTCACGAGCTACGAGTCCGTAGCGGCGCAGACGTTCCACGACCGTTTCGAGGCGGGCCGCTGCCGTTGTGTCGCGTTCCAGCGCCGCCCCCACGTCGCCGGCCTCGGATCGAAGCCCGGTGAGTTCGATCAGCAGGCTCTCAAGCGCCGCCCCGTCAGCGTCGAGCGCTTCTGAAAGGGTCGCTTGTTCGACCGTGGCCTTCGAATTCCTCGACCGGAGACCTCGGATGGCTTCGCCGCCGAGCCAGAGTCGGAGAGCCTTCGCCTCGGACTTCACAGCTCCGTGACGTGCGGCGGCATTCGCCTGTCTCTTGAGGGGCCGCAGCGCCCTGCGTTTCTCTGAAAGGATGTCGTTGAGGCGATCGACGTCCTGGTCGGTCGCACCGAGCCTGCGGATCGCCCGATCGCGGCGGCTTCGGTGCTTCGTGATGCCGGCGGCTTCCTCGATCACCGAGCGATGCTCATCCGGGCGTGCGGTGAGAACCGAGCCGATCTGTCCCTGAGAGACCAGAACGTGCTGATGCCGGCCCACTCCACCGTCGGAGAGGAGCTCCTGGATGTCGAGGAGTCGGCACGACGTCCGGTTCATCTCGTACTCGGATGTCCCATCCCGATAGAGCCGGCGGGTGATCGTGATCTCATTGAGGTCGACCGGGAGAAAGCCGTCGCTGTTGTCGAAGGTAAGGGACACTTCGGCACGGGACACGGCCGGTCTCGTCGCTGTTCCTGCGAACACGACGTCTTCCATCTTCTCGGTCCTGAGCGCCGTCGTAGCTTGTGTCCCCATCACCCATGCGATGGCGTCGAGCAGGTTCGATTTGCCCGAACCGTTCGGCCCGACCACGACGTTCACCCCGGCATCGAATTCGAGGCGGGTTCGGTCTGCGAACGACTTGAAGCCAACGAGCGTGAGTTTCTTCAGCAGCACAGTTCACGAGCATACCAGCGCGAATTACATGGTTGAAGTTATGGGGGAGTAGATCAGTAGAGCAGTAGCAAGTAGAGCAGTGCTGATCTACTGATCTACTGATCTACCGGCGAAGCCCTGCAGGGCGAGCCGAGCTGCGTCTTGCTCTGCTCGCTTCTTCGATGTTCCGGTTCCGGTAGCCAGGTCGTCGCCGGATGAGCGAACGGTTGCTGTGAACTCCCTGGCGTGCTGTGGTCCGGTCTCGGTGACGCTGTACTCGACATCTCGACCGTCCGCTACGAGGACCTCCTGAAGCCGCGTCTTGTAGTCGCGACCTCCGGGAGTCCCGGCCCTTGCGGCGATCATCGGAGCCCAATACTCGAGCACGATCTGTTCCACTCGTTCGATGCCGCCATCGAGATACACGACCGCCAGCAGAGACTCGACCACGTCGGAGAGGATCGAGTTCTTGTCTCTCCCACCGGTGGACTCCTCTCCCCGGCCAAGTCTGATCAGCTCGGAAATGCCCCACTCGCGTGCAACGGATGCCAGCGCCGGTTCGGACACGACTCCCGCTCGCAGGAGCGTCATCTCACCTTCGGTGGACGTTGGAAATTGCTCGTACAGGTACCGCGTGACCGCGACCTCGAGTACAGCATCACCGAGGAACTCCAGTCGCTGGTAGTCGGAACAAGTCGGGTTCTCAGAGGCGAACGAGCCGTGAGTGAGCGCTGCGGCGAGGAGCGTGTCGTCACTGATCCGGTATGAGAGTGCAGATTCGAGGCGTTCGGCGGCACCTTCAGGATCCGACACCATGCCGCTCATCCGCGAGCGCGCCCGATACCGTCCGCGATGAGATCGACAAGACCGTGCTCAGCACCTTCGGCCGCCATGACGGCGGCGTTTGCGATCGCGCGGTGTGAACTCGCACCATGTGAGATAACCACAACGCCCTTCGTGCCGACGAGATGGGCGCCTCCAATGCTCTCCGGATCGATCATCTGACGAAGCTCCATGAACGCCGGCATGAGTTCGGCAAGTGCCGCCTGATACTTCTCCGCCTGCATCGCCTCGAGGAGGAATCGGAACATCGCGCGGCTTGTTCCCTCACCGGTCTTGAGAAGAACGTTCCCTGTGAAGCCGTCGGTGACGAAGACATCGGCGCTACCTCGTCCAAGATCACGACCTTCGACGTTTCCGACGAAATTGATTCCCTCGGATTGGGCGAGGAGCTTATGGGCTTCCTTCTCGAGGTCCCTGCCCTTCCCGGCCTCTTCGCCGATGTTGAGCAGTCCGACACCTGGCTCTTCGATGTCGAGGAAGACCTTCGCCACGGCGCTTCCCATCACTCCGAACTGGGCGAGGTTGAGAGGCCGGACGTCCAGATTGGCACCGACGTCGAGTACCACCTCTCGGGTGGGGAACACGGAGGCGATCGCCGGTCGCGAAACCCCCTTCAGTCGCCCGATCACGAACGCCGCCGCAGCGAGGGCGGCGCCGGTCGAACCTGCCGAGATCACGGCTTCGGCTTCGCCCTCTTTGACGAGACGGGCGGCCACCATGATCGAAGAGTCCTTCTTCTCGCGCACGGCGCGCGCAGGATCCTCATGCATCTCGATGACTTCACCGGCATGGACGATGGGGAGGTCGGCATCGAATCGATCGAGTACGGAAGTGATCTGTGATCGATCACCGACGAGGACAACGTCGACGCCTTCAGCCGCTGCGTCGATCGCTCCGCGGACGATCTCGCCCGGGGCGTGATCACCACCCATTGCATCAACGACGACTCTCGCCATCGCGCGGTCAGGCTTCTGCGATGATCTCGCGACCGTTGTAAGTACCGCATTCCTGGCACACGCGGTGCGGAATGTGCTTGGCACCACAGCGTGAGCAGGTAGCCAGCGTGGGACTCGACACCTTCCACTGCGCCTTGCGGCGGCGGGTGCGGGACCGCGACATCTTCTTCTTCGGGACGGCCATCAGGAAACCTCGTTTGTTTCGTCAGTCCTCGGGCGGGAGAAGGTCGCGCAGTACGGCGAACGGTGAGCCGGTGTCGTCCGAATCGTCCGAGGACTCAGTATTCAAGTCTATTCCTGCTGTAGTCACAACTCCCTCACACGATTCTTCGCAGAGAGGGAGCAGCGGCAACCCGAGCAGCGTCTCGTCGCGGAGGAACGGTTCCAGGTCGATCGTGGTGCCATCGATCGGGTATGCATCCTCGCCGGGGTCGATTTCGAACAGGCCCGCGACCGGGCTGCAGCCATCATCGATGAAGTCGGTGAGACACCGACGACACGCGTGCTCGACGGCGTAGCAGACCTCGCCGCGCACGAGGATCCCGCCGGGAATCGGCGCAACCGCCAGGTCTGCGACCAGAGGCGGCTCGACCATGATCTTGCTCATCTGCAGTGCCCAGTCCACGACAACATCGATGACGACAGAGCGAGCAGGAACGTCCCGCCCGAGCATGTCGGAGACGTCAACAAGAAACGGAGAACGAATCATGGGAGGTCAGTACTGGGTACTACGTAGTGAGTACTCAGTACTCACTACTGAGAAACCGGTGGTTCTGGCTGGGCGGGCAGGGTCTGGTGGAGCTCGGCTCTGGCTTCTCGGACGTAGCGGAGGAGCTCGGCGAGAACCTGCTCGGCTTCGGCGAGGTGCCGCTCTGCGAAGTCCTCGGACTCGAGGCGGATCCTCCGAGCTTCGGTCTCCGCGTTGCGGACGAGAGTGTTCGCCTCCTCAACCGCCTCCTGGACGATGTAGGACTCCGAGACCATCTGCTCGGATCGCTGCTTGGCGTCCGAGAGAACCTCGCGGGCCTTCTCGTTCGTTCGAGCTATGTATGCCTCGCGCTCACGCACCATCCAGCGTGCCGCACGCAGCTCTTCCGGCAGGGAGCTCTGTATCCCGGCGAGGACGTCGAGCATCTCGTCCTGGTTGATCATCACACTGTTCGACAACGGAACCTGGCGCGCGTTCTCGATCTCGATCATCAGGTTCTCGATCGAGTCGAGCAGCCGGCCGGGGACGGGTGGCGGCGGCTGGGGATGGTCGGGGTGTTCCATGGTCATACGTAACGCTCCTTCAACGCGGCGGCGACGCTCGCTGGCACGAGTGCATCAACCGCTCCACCGAGACGGTATACCTCCTTGACCAGCGAAGACGACAAGTAGCCGTACTCAGGCTTGGTCGCCACGAACAGCGTGACGATCCCGGACAGGTGGCGATTCATCTGTGACATCTGGAATTCGTAGTCGAAGTCGGTGATCGCCCTCAATCCCTTGACGACCACGTCGGCATCGACCTGTTTCGCGTAGTCGACGAGGAGCCCGCCGAACAACCCGATTCGAACGTTCTCCCAACCTGAACAGAGATCGGTGAGCATCTCGGTTCGTTCGGCTTCATCAAAGAGGTAGACCTTCGAAGGGTTCTTGATGATCCCGACGACCACATCACTGAAGATGCCCGCACAACGCTCGATGACGTCGAGGTGTCCGTTGGTCGGAGGATCGAAACTACCCGGGACGAGCGCCACCGTCACAACTGCTCCTTTTCGAAGATCCAGATCTCGCTGTCACCGTACCGTTTCCGGTCGGTGCACTGCAGGTTATCCGATTCGGGTGCCGTTCCCCCAAATCGGCGGTGGAGGATGACCGTTCCGTGATCCGCGATACGGTCGGTGACGAGCGCCAGAATGTTCTCTACTTCACCATCTTCGAAGGCGTACGGGGGGTCGACGAAGACGAGGTCATAGATGCCACCGTCGCTCTTCAGAAAGGCTTCGACGTCGCGCCGTACGATCGTTCCGCCGAGTCCGACAGCATCGACGTTCGCCGCGATCACCGTTACGGCATCACGATCCTGTTCGACGAACATCACCGAGTCGGCGCCCCGGCTCAGGGCTTCGAGCCCGAGCGATCCGCTCCCTGCGAAGAGATCCAGCACCGCAGCGCCACCGACGCGGGCGTGCAGGGATGAGAACACGGCCTCCTTCGCCCGACCGGTGAATGGGCGGGTGCCCGAACGCGGCGCCGCGAGCCGGCGCCCCTTTGCTTCTCCTGCGATGATCCTCATCTCAACTCCTCGTAAGCCATTCTGCCGCATCCCCGAACAACAACGCCGCCTCGTGCATCACGGCTCCGACGAATTCGCTGTTCGGATCGGTCTTCACCGCCTGATCGGCAACGTCATGTGCGCTCTTCAGAAGCTCGCGGTCCCGGAGAATATCCCCAAGCTGCAGGTCTGCTGCGCCCGACTGCGTGCCGCCGAACACGGTTCCCTGGCCGCGGATCTCGAGATCGATCTGAGCAAGTTCGAATCCATCGTTCGATCCAACCATCGCCTCGATCCGCCGTTCGCCGTCTGGAGTGGCAGGATCCGCCGCCAGCAAACAGGCACCTGCGTGCTGCCCTCTCCCGACCCGCCCCCGGAGTTGGTGGAGCTGGCTCAGACCGAACCGATCGGCGTTCCTGATGACCATGAGCGTGGCATTCGGAACGTCGATTCCGACCTCGATCACGGTCGTCGACACCAGAACGTCGATATCCCCGGCTCTGACCCGGTGCATCACCGCCGCTTTCTCATCGGACCGCATCTGGCCATGGAGCAGGTCGCACCGAACACCGGGAAGTGACGCCTTCAGTCTCGCGAACTCGGCGGTCGCGGATCTCGCCTCGATCTTGTCGGAGTCGTCGATGAGAGGACAGACGACGAACACCTGCCTCCCCTCGCCCACCGTGTCGCGTATACGCCGGTCGACCAGGGAGTCGGCCGACTCCGGGACCGCATCCGTCAGAACGTCAACGCGCCCGGAAGGCATTTCCATGATCGTCGAGACGTCCAGATCGCCGTACAGCGTCATGGCGAGGGTTCGCGGAATCGGCGTCGCCGTCATCAGGAGGAGGTCGGGAACGCCCTCGCCGTCGTTCTTGTCACGCAGCACAACCCGCTGCTCGACTCCGAACCGGTGCTGTTCATCGACCACCGCTATGCCCAGCGAGTGGAACTCGACATCTGACTGGATCAGCGCCTGTGTACCGAACGCGATGTCGATGGTCCCGTCCCGGAGCCACTCGAGTCCCTTGGCCCGCGAGATGTCGCCGAGCACGAAATTCGTGGTCACCTTGCTGGCCGTGAAGAGTCCGATTCGAACGCCTCGCGTGGCCATCGGCTCGGTGTGGAAGAGCGAGGGCGTGTCACCTTCACCGATGTCCAGGATCGGGGGCGCAAGCCCGGCGTCTGCGAGCGCGAGCTCCGTTCCCAGATAGTGCTGTGCAGCAAGCACCTCGGTCGGTGCCATGACGGCTCCCTGATGGTCGCTCTCGACGGACGTGAGGAGCGAGAGAATCACGACAACGGTCTTCCCTGAACCAACCTCACCCTGCAGGAGTCGGTGCATCGGCCGGGGACTCACCATGTCGTCGAGAATCTCCTTGATCGCCTTGTCTTGATCGGCTGTCAGCCGAAACGGGAGGGCATCTTCGAACCGGGCGTACAGATCGCCCTGCTCCGAATTGGATACGCCCCTCTGGGACTCGAAGTCGTCGTACGCCCGTGTCTTGAAGGCCATCTGGATACGCAGGAACTCGTCGAAGATGAACCGTTGGCGAGCACGGTTGGCACCCTCGATGTCTTGTGGGAAGTGAACATTCGAGAACGCGTCGTCCCGGCCGATGAGACCCAGTCGACTCAGTATCTCCTCGGGGATGACCTCCGTGATCGGCTGCGAACGTCTCAAGGCGTTATCTATCGCTGCGCGAAACTTGAAGGGAGTGAATCTGCCAACGCTGGGATGCACCGGAACAACTCGCCCCGTCACGAGTGACTCCTCATCACCGAGTCGATCGAGGTCTGGAGACTTCATCTGGAGGGTCCGTCCGAATCTCTCGACCTTTCCCGACAGCGCCACCTCTTCGCCCTCCCGGATCCTCAGATACGGGTTGAACCAAACGGCTTTGAGAGTGCTCGTCCCGTCGCCGATCGTCGCCTGGATCATCGTGCGGTTTCTCGAGATCCGTCGGCTGGAGACGTGCTGCACCACACCGCCGACCGTCACTTCCTCGCCGAGGGGAACAGATGACAGGTCGAAGAGTTGCGAACGGTCGAGATAGCGACGCGGAACATGGAGTAGCAACTGCCCGACCGACGCGATGCCCGCGTCGGTCAACTTCTTCGCTGTCTTGGGGCCGACGCCCTTGACTCGATCGATCGGCACATCGTTGAGCAAGTACGCGAGCGATCGCCCGCGGGACTGATCGTTGCTGGTGGTCACAGCACCATGATGGCGCTTCGAGAACCCAAGTTCGATGTACGCGGGAGACTGCTAGCCTCCAAGGTCACCTCAGGAGGTTCCCCCACATGTCATATCGGTGTGCAATCTGCGCCAAAGAACCGTGGTTCGGTAAGCAAGTCAGCTTCTCCCACAAACGCTCCAGTCGCCGGTGGCTCCCCAACATCCAGCGTGTTCGCGTTCGCGACGGAAGCAACTCCAAGCGCATTCGCGTCTGCACGTCATGCATCAAGGCCGGCAAGGTCGAGAAGGTCTAGCGCCGTGCAAGGTTTCGTCAAGATCTACGACCCGAAGTCGGGGGTCGGTGTGATCATGCGAGACGACGACCGCTCTGAGGTCTATCTCCGCCCAGGATCGCTCGACGGGTCCATGTTCCGCATGCTCCGTCAAGGCCAGCGTGTGATCTTCGAAACCGACGAAGACGATGGCCGCCTCTACGCCCGCGACCTCCGCTTCGGCGCCGACGGGTACTGAGTACTGAGTCTTCGGTAGTCGTTTCTGCTGGTCGCTGGTCGCTGGCAGCTGTCTGCTGTCTGTCTCCCCCTCTTCGTACCGCTTGGTTACAATGGCCTCACGACGCGAGGAGGAAAACTTGGTTCGAGCGTACATATTGATCCAGACCGACACCGGCCGCGCCGCAGACGTTGCAGGAGGCATCCGCGGATTACCGGGTGTGATCTCAACGGAAGCCGTGACCGGCCCCTACGACGTGGTGGTGTTCGTTGAAGCCACGGACGTCGACGCACTCGGCCAACTCGTCGTCGCATCGGTCCAACCAGTCGAGGGCATCGTCCGAACGCTGACCTGCCCGGTTATCAGGCTGTAGGACCGCTGCGCAGTCGGTACTGAG